>CAZXJU010000043.1:0-11772 GCA_964641035.1 uncultured Halobacteriales archaeon
TACTCGTCGTCACCCTGCGTCTGCTTGACGTAGGCGGCCGCGTCCAACACCGCGTCCACCTCCGACGCGTCGGCCATCTCGACCTTGATCATCCACCCTTCTCCGTACGGGTCGTCGTTGATCCGCTCCGGCTCGTCCTCCAAGACCGTGTTGACCTCGACGACCTTCCCTGAGACCGGCGCGTACAGCTCGCTGACGCTCTTGACGGATTCCACCGCCCCGAACACGTCGCCGGCCTCCAAGACATCGCCGACGGAAGGCAATTCCACGAACACGACGTCCGTCAACGAGTCCTGCGCGTAATCCGTGATGCCGACGACGGCCACGCCGTCTTCCGCCCGGACCCATTCGTGGGACTCCGCGTACGCCAAATTGTCGGGTGTCTCGACCAGTGAAATGCCCCCGACGGGCGCCATCCGGCGTCCGCTCTTTAACGGTTCGGTGCAATCACACGAACGGCGGCTTTACGACCTCGGCCGCCACGCTGCGCCCCCGCACGTCGACCCCGACATCGCTCCCCGGCTCCGCCGCCTCCGGCCGGACGTACGCCAACGCGATGCCGGTCCGCAGCGTCGGGCTCATCGTGCCGCTAGTGACGACGCCGACTTCGGACCCGTCGACCGTCACGCCGCAGCCTTCTCGTGGGATGCCGCGACCGGTCGCCTTCAACCCGACCAGGCGGTCATGGTCCCCGGACTCCCTCTGGGCTTCCAACGCCTCCTTGCCGACGAACTCGTGATCCCAGTGGACCACCCAGCCCAGACCCGCTTCCAGTGGCGACCGGCCTCCCTTGAACTCGTGCGGCGCCAAGCAGAACCCCTTCTCCAACCGCAACGTGTCGCGCGCCCCCAGACCACACGGGACCAGGCCCGCGTTCGCTCCGACCGATTCCAGGTGCCGCCAGCAAGAGGCGGCCGCCGCGTTCGGCACGACGAACTCCACGCCGTCTTCGCCCGTGTACCCGGTGCCGCTGACGAATCCGTGGCCGGCGGCGAACTCCATCTCCTTGAGCCCGAACTTCTTCACGTCGGCGACTTCGGGATGCGCCCCCTCGAGGATGTTCCGCGCCTTCGGCCCCTGCAACGCCAGGATGCACAGCTCGCGGCTCATGTCCAGCACGCGCACGTCGCCTTCCGCATGCCGGCCGAACCAGTCGACGAACGTCTCGTTCATCCCGGCGTTGGGCACCACGTGGAACCGCCCGTCCGCCAGCCGCCAGAAGATGAGGTCGTCGATGATCGTGCCGTCCTCGCGGCACGCCACCGTATACTGCGCCCGGCCCCTCTTCACCTTCGCCGGGTCGGAGGCGACGGTACGGGACAGGAGGGCCTCCGCGCCGTCGCCTTCGAGCCACAGGTTGCTCATGTGGCTCACGTCGAACAGGCCGGCGGCCGTCCGCACCGCCTCGTGTTCGGCGAGGATCGAGTCGTACTGCAGCGGCATCTGGAACCCGGCGAACTCGGTGAACCGGGCGCCGGCCGCCTCGTGGACCTCATGCAACGGTACGCGCATGCGCGTCCCAACGCCGCCGGGAAGAAGTAAGTTCCCTCCTCGGCGGGCCGACGTCCGTCAGCGGCCCAATCGGCGGCGCGCGCGACCCGCCGCGAACGCAGCGGCGGCCAGCACACCGACGACCACGAGGGCGCCGGGCGCGGGGATGCCGCCGCCGTCCTCCGTATCCTGCAGCGTGCCGTTGCCGGTCTGGTTGCCGGCCGAGTCCGTCGGATCCGGGCCCCCGTCGCCGGACGGATCGTCCGCGGCCACGACCACCGTCAGGTCCAGCGTCGCGTTGCCGCCGTTGACGCCGTCGACGTGCAGCGTGAACGCGTGTTCTGCCGGGTCGGCGTCCGCGGGGACGCCGACCGTCACGTCGAGCGCGATCGAACCGTTGGCTTCCACCGTTCCGTTGGCGGCGTCGACGGTGACGTCGAAGCCGTGGGGCAAGCCCGTCACCGTCGTGTTGAAGGTCGCGTTGGCGTCGCCTTCGTTGACCACGATCACGACGAAGGACGCCGTCTGGCCCGGTGCGGCCGACGCGCGGTCTTCGGTCGTCGACAAGGCCAATGATTCGGCCACGGCCGGCGCCGCGGCGCCCAGTCCGTATTCGAAGTCCACGGGGTCGACGCTGGGGGTCAACGTGTCGAACAGGTTCCTGGAGCCTTGGCCGACACCGGTGACGACGGCGCCGATCTCGACGACGATGCCCGCAATGGGCGTGCCGAAGGCGGGGCCGCCCAGTTCGTCGGGCGCGATCGTGACGGTGATGATGTCGTTGGAGGCGTCCAGCGCCGGGGTACCCACGGTGGTGCCGGAATTGTTCCACGTGCAGGACGTCGTCGCGCCGTTGGGCGACCCGTTGACGACCTGGCCGCGGTAGCCGGCCTGGTACGCGTCGCCGTCGATGGTGAAGAAGATGCAGTAGCGCAGTTCGCCGGTGGTGCGGGCCAGGTCGACGAACTGCATCTGGAACAGGAGGCTGCCGTCGGCCAGCGTCGTGGCGCGCAGCATCGTGATGTCGCCCCACTGCGCCACCGCGGCGCCGGTGGAGTCGCCGCTGGCGTCCGGCTGCTCGTACGGGTACGGGCCGGCCACCGGGTCGAAGGCGGCCTGCCCGGCGGCGCCGGCGGCCAGCAGCGGGGCGGTCATGAGGGCGATCGATACGAGCATCCAGGCGCGGGGCATCATGCGAAGTCGGGCCGGACCGGCGCGAACGTGCTGATAGCCTTTGTGGCGTCCTTGTCGGTCCGGCCGGTCGCGTCGAACGACCAAACCTTAAAACGGGACTTCCTGTTCGCCGGTCCGACCGGTTCAAACCGTCACGACGAGGGAGGGAAGCGTATCACGGAAACGGGGCTTTCAAAACGCGACGTGCCGTCCTCGGCCGTCTTCCAACGACGGGACAACTGGTGGGTCCAACCCGCCATCGTCTTCCTAGGCCTGTCCGCGTTCGTCGTGTACGCCACCTGGGCGGCCTTCCAGACGAACAATTTCTTCTACACCGAGAACGGAGCGCACTACCTGAGCCCCTTCTATTCCCCCTGCCTGTCCGCCGCCTGCGGCAAGCTGGCCTTCGCCAACGTCGTGATCTTCGAGGCGTGGTCGTGGAGCCCGGCGCTCTTGATCCTGGCGGCCCCCCTCGGCTTCCGGCTGACCTGCTACTACTACCGCAAAGCGTACTACCGGAGCTTCTGGATGGACCCGGCCGGCTGCGCCGTCGGCGAACGGAAGACCGGCTACCGCGGCGAGAACGCGTTTCCGCTGATCCTCCAGAACGTCCACCGGTACTTCCTTTGGGTGGCGCTTGCCGTCCTGGTGTTCCTCTGGTACGACGCCATCCTCGCCTTCCAGTTCACCGACACGCCCGACGGGTCGATCCGGTTCGGCGTCAGCTTCATCGGCCTCTTCCTCACCCTCAACGCGTTCCTGTTGACGCTCTACACGTTCAGCTGCCACAGCCTGCGCCACCTCATCGGAGGCGGCTCCGACTGCTTCTCCTGCACGGTGGCCGGAAAGACGAAGAAAAGCATGTGGCGCGGCGTCAGCATGCTCAACAAGAACCACATGGCCTGGGCGTGGTTCAGCCTGATCGCGGTCGGGATGGCCGACCTGTTGGTCCGCCTGACCGCGCTCGGCATCCTGCCCGACTGGAGGCTCATCTAGCATGGCCTCGGATTACGACGTGCACGAGTCGGACGTCCTGGTCATCGGAGCCGGCGGCGCCGGTCTGCGCGCCGCCGTCGAGGCCAGCCGGCAAGGCGCCAAGACGACGCTGGTCTGCAAATCCCTCCTGGGCAAGGCGCACACCGTGATGGCCGAAGGCGGCATGGCCGCCAGCCTCGGAAACGTCGACCCCGACGACTCCTGGCAGACCCACTTCTACGACACGATGATGTCCGCCAAGTTCATCGCCGACTGGCGGACCATCGAGATCTTCGCCAGGGAAGCCCCCGAACGCGTCCTCGAGCTGGAGCGATGGGGCGCCGTCTTCGACCGGACCAAGGAAGGGAAGATCAACCAGCGGCCGTTCGGCGCGCACACGTACCGCCGCCTGGCCCACGTGGGCGACCGTACCGGTCTCGAACTCATCCGGACGCTCCAAGACAAGGGCGTCCACAGCGGCATCGACGTCTACATGGAGGTCACGCTCACACGCCTGGTCAAGGACGGCGAACGCGTCGTCGGCGCGTTCGGGTACGTCCGTGAGACCGGCAAGTTCGTCCTCTTCCGTGCCAAGGCCGTCGTGCTGGCCACCGGCGGCTGGGGCAAGGTGTACAAGGTCACGTCGAACAGCTGGGAGTCCACCGGCGACGGCGTCGGGATGGCGCTCGAAGCCGGCGCCGTCGTCCAAGACATGGAGATGGTGCAGTTCCACCCGACCGGCATGGTCTGGCCGCCGGGCGTCAAGGGCATCCTTGTGACCGAGGCCGTCCGCGGCGAAGGCGGCATCCTGCTCAACAGCGAAGGCGAACGCTTCATGGAGAAGTACGACCCGGAACGCATGGAGCTCAGCTCGCGCGACGTCGTGGCCCGCGGCATCTGGAAGGAGGTCCAAGCCGGACGCGGCAGCGAACACGGCGGCGCCTACCTCGACGTGACCCACAAGGGCGCCGACGTCATCAAACACAAGCTCCCGTCGATGTACGAACAGTTCCTGAAACTGGCGGACATCGACATCACCAAGGAGAAGATGGAGGTGGCGCCGACGATCCATTACGCGATGGGCGGGCTACGCACCGACCCGGAGACGTGCGCGACGACCGTCGACGGCCTCTTCGCGTGCGGCGAGGTGGCCGCCGGGCTTCACGGCGCCAACCGCCTCGGCGGCAACAGCCTGACCGACCTCCTCGTCTTCGGCCGGCGCGCCGGCCTGGCCGCCGCCGACGACGGCACGTCACAGGACCTGGGCGCCGTCGACGAGCAGCAGATCCGGACGGAGAAGGAACTCTTGTTGGCGCCCTTCGAATCCGGAGGCGACGAGAACCCGTACAGCCTGCACGAGGAGCTGCAGGGGATCATGCAGGACGGGTGCGGCATCCAGCGGGACGGCGCGACCCTGGAGGACGCGCTGGCCAAGGTGGAAGCGCTGAAGCCGCGCCTGGACCGGATGCACGTGGGCGGAAGCCGCATGTACAACCCCGGCTGGCACACGTGCCGCGACGTGCGGTTCATGATCGCCGTGTGCGAATCGATCCTCCGTGCCGCCATCGCCCGGACCGAAAGCCGCGGCGCGCATTGGCGCAAAGACCACCCCGACAAAGACCCCGAACAGCGGAACGTAAACTACACCGGCCGTCTCGTCGATGGCCGCATCGAGCTGGCGAAGGAACCGGTCGGCGAACTGCCAGGCCACCTGGCGGACCTGTTCAAGGAGGAAGAGATTCAATGACCGACGCAAAGGCGCACCTCCGGGTGTTCCGAGGCGACGCCAAGACGGGCAAGCTCACCGATTACGAGGTCCCCATCACCGAAGGCATGGTCGTCCTCGACGCGCTCCACTGGGTCCAAGCCAACGAAGACGGCGACCTGGCCGTCCGATGGAACTGCAAAGCCGCAAAATGCGGCTCCTGCTCCGTCGAGATCAACGGGATGCCGGCGCTGGCGTGCAAGACGCGGATGGACCGTTTCGAAGACCAGACGATCCAGGTGCGCCCCATGAAGGCGTTCCCGCTGGTCAAGGACCTGGTGACCGACGTCAGCTGGAACTACAAGAAGGCGAAGTCGATCCCGCCGTTCACCCCGTCGAAAGAGGACGCGGAGACCGACCAGCCGTGGACGGTCGACCAAGAAGACGTCGACCGCGTCTACGAGTTCCGCAAATGCATCGAGTGCTTCCTCTGCCAAGACGTGTGCCACGTGATCCGGGAACACAAGGAGCACACGTTCCTCGGGCCCGCCATGATCACGCGGGCCGCCGCGTACGACATGCACCCCAAGGACACCGTCAACCGCGCCGAGTACCTGAAGAACGAAGGCGAGATCGGGTTCTGCAACATCACGAAATGCTGCACCGACGTCTGCCCGGAGAACATCCAGATCACCGACAACGCGATCATCCCCCTCAAGGAACGCGTGGTCTCCGAGTTCTACGACCCGGTCAAATGGTTGTGGCGCAAGATCACGGGCAAGAAACGCGGCGAACACGCCCCGGTGCCACAAGGCTAAAAAACCATGAACCACCGGTCCCCGGTACGAAACCCCGCGTTTCGACGACCGGAGGAAACGGCATGCGCATAGACACAATCCTTCTCGCAGTAAGCTTGGCGGCCATGGCCTTGGCCGGATGCATCGATACGAGCGACCCGCTGGACGAAGGGAGCACCGATACTCGTCACCCTCTATACATAGGGAAGGGACCGGCGCCTCCGGCGGGCACGACCCCCGACAACAGCCACCCGGCCTTCGGATTCCCCACCTACCTGCCACTCAATGGAACACTCGCCGGCAACTGGTCGCTGCCCGACGGCAAGGACCTGCCCGACCCGATCTCATCGATCCAAGGCGTCACCCACGTGGAAGGCACGACGTCCGGCCACGGAATCGCCGTCTTCTCGACCCTAGCGTTCACCGGACCGTCCGGCGGCGACGGCCCGCTGCGCATCGTCGACATCTCCGACCCGGAGAACCCCAAACTCCTGGCCGAGGCCCCGGCGCCCGTGCGTGACGCCGACACAATCGCCTATCCCGACGGCCGGCTCATCGTCATCACGACGGCCGGTGGAACCCAACAGTTCGCCACCGACGTCACCGACCCCATGAACCCCGTCGTCGTGGCCGAGGTCGACGTGCCCGGAAGCAACCACAACATCGCCGTCGTCCCCGGCACCCCGATCGTCTACAACAGCGGCGGCAGCATCATGGACTACTCCGACCCCGCCAACCCCGACATCGTGTCTGACGGCGGACTACCGAGCGGCTGCCACGACATCACCTTCTACATCAGCCAGGCCGAAGAGAAGTACCGCGCCTACTGCGCCGGCTACGCCGTGACCGGAATTTGGGACATCAGCGACCCCACCGACGTCACGGTGATCAACGAGATCCCCTACCCGTCGATGAACGAGGGCCTGCCCGCCGACGGCGGCCCCGCGCCCGACCTCGGCGTCTTCCCCCTGAGCTTCAGCCACCTGGCGATCCCAAACCACGACGCCAGCGTCCTCATCGTGGGCGACGAGACCGGCGGCGGCGCCATCAACGGCTGCGACTACTACGCCAGCGCCGCCGGCAACACGCAAAGCGGCCCCCTGGGCAACCTGTGGTTCTACGACATCACCGACGAGGAGAACGAAGTCCTCCACGGCCACATGAGCCCCAGCTACTACGAGGCCGCCGGCGGCTCCTGCACGGCCCACTTCGGCCGCGTCATCGAAGACACGAACCACGTCGTCATGGGCTTCTACGCCGCGGGCGTCCTCCTCGTGGACTTCACCGACCTCGACAACCCGATTATGAAGGACCGTTACGACCCGCTGCGCACCCCGTCGGCGCCAAGTGGCCAACCGGGCGTAGGCACCGTCTTCGCCGGCACCGGCTCCTCGATCTGGGACGTCTGGTACTACGAAGGCTACCTCTTCACCGGAGACTCCGCGCGCGGCATGGACGTCCTGACCCTGGCGTAAGCCCCGGCCGGCACAGGCTTTAAGAACAGCCTGGGCTAGGACGGCTCGTGCAATGCCCCGATTGCGGCCGGGACGTCGACGACTTGGTCGAAGGGTCGTGCCCCCGGTGCGCCGCCGACCGGCTCGACGTCGTCCGCGTCCCGGAGAGCGTACCCGTGGTCCGATGCGCGCATTGCGGACGCTACGAAGAGACCTCCGGGTGGAGCGAACCGTCCGCCGACCGGGAGGCGGACCTCCTGGAGCGCGTGCAACGCGTCATCCAGGTCCCCGCCGACTTGCGTGACGTGGAGCTTGGCATCGCACCGCACTGGCAGGACGAACGGCACCTGCGGGTCCACCTCGACGTCTCCGGGACCTTCCACGGCGAACCGGTGGCGGCAAACGCCGAGACCGTCGCCCACGTCCGCAACGGCGTCTGCGGCGAATGCAGCCGGCGGCACGGAGGCTACTTCGAGGCCATCATCCAGGTCCGGGGCCACGAAGACCGGCCCCTGACCGACCTTGACGACATGGAGCTCCAGGTGCGAGACGAGCTGGACCGGTTGGCGGGCCGCGACGGCGCCTTCTTCTCGAAGATCGACCGGGTGCGCGGCGGCCTCGACTTTTACGTCGGTACCACCGAGGTCGCCCGCGTCCTCAGCCGCGAACTCGTCAACAAGTGGGGTGCCGGCCACCAAGAGACGGCGAAGCTCGTCGGCCGGACAAGCGACGGCCAGGACATGTACCGCGTCACGATGCTCGTCCGCCTTCCTCCGTACGGACGCGGCGACTTCGTCCGGGTCGACGGCCACCTCTACAAGGTGCTCGACGTGGCCCGCAAGACGCTCCGCATCCTGAGCCTGGAGGATTGGACGATCTCGCGCCAGGAGCCGGCGCGCGCCGCCGAAGTAAAGCTCGTCGGACCCCGCGAAGAGGAACAGGACGCCGTCGTCGTCAGCCAGAACGACCACGACGTGCAGATCCTCGACCCGGTGACCTACCGGACGCTCGACGTCCGCATCCCCCGCCCGATCCACCTGGGAGAATCGGCCCGGGTGTTCCGGCACGACGACCGGGTGTGGATCATCCCGCGCCCAAGCGACCTCTAGGCGAGACAGTATACTTGCTGGAGGAACGTGCCGACGTCGCGCGTGTTGATCTTCGCACCGGCCGAACTCGGATGCCCGCCACCGGTCACGCCGTGCTCGTCGGTGAAGTCGTGGACGAAGCGGCCCAGGTTGAACCGCGGTTCGGGATCCAGGTACTCGGCGCCCAGGCCGCGCAGGCTCACGCTCGTGCGGCTCTTGCGGCTGTTGAGCAGCACCGCCACCCGGCACCCCTCCTCCTCCGCGACATAGCTCAGCGCCCGCGTCCCGAACCCGAACAGGCTGGTCCGGTACCGGCCGAACTTCAGCACCGCGCACCCGTCGCGGACGACCAACCGGTTGCGCACCTTGTCCAACGCCCGCTCCCAGCGGCCCTCGTTGATGACCTGGAGGTAGCGCCGGTGGACCTCCCCGACCTCGCTGGGCCACAGCCCTTCAGCCAGCCGACGCGCCGCCGTCAGACGGAACCGGTCGTCGTCGACCGCCAGCCGCCACGAGAAGTCGAGCACCCGCGCCTCCTCGTTCAGCCGGCCACGGCCATACTCGGACTCCGCCTCGTGAAGCATGGCGCTGTCGCAGTATTCCACGATGTCGGCGATCGCCGCCAAATGCCCGTGGTCCCCGTCCAGACCCAAAAAGTCGTACGCCACCGACGCCGCGCTGATGCCTTGCTGCGTGACAACCTCCACGCCCTCTTCGACCCGATGGCCGACCAGGTCCGACTGTTGGTGATGGTCCAGAAGATGGATCCGGACGCCTTGCTTCGCCTTGTCGTTGATGTTCTTCAGAAGCCGGTCGTCGAGCCCCAAGTCGACGATGTACACGTCACGGCTTTGGATGTCACGCCGCAACACGTCGAGCGCGGCCGTGCTGGACGTCACGAACGATACCCGGATGTCCGGCACGCGCGCCAGGAAGAACGCAGCGCTGACGATGCCGTCGACGTTCCCCCTCGTAATCAGGTGGGAGCGCCGGTCATCCCGCCAAGGGAATGCCCCCATGTTAGAGTGCCAAGACAAAACAGCGGCTGCGGCGAATTATAACGTTGCGGTTTACTTTTGGAAGGTCTTGAGCGATGCCTGGGCCGCTTCGGCGAGCTCCGGACGGTCCTGGATCTCGTCCCAACGGACCTCCTTCGACTCGAGACCGTGGTCCTTGAGGAGCGCCAAGCATCGCTTGCTGAACGCGGGCGCCACCAGGATGCCACGCACCTCCACGCCCCGCTTCTCGCGCTCCTTCTCCACGTACCGCCACAATTGGGTCGCCTCGGCGATCCCGGCACGCGTCCGCTTGAGTTCGACGACGACGCGCCGGCCGTCGCCGTCCTCGCCGTACAGGTCCATCGGGCCCCGTTCGGTGGTCTTCTCCCGCGTCCAAGGCCGGAACCCGTCCTCCACCAGCGCGGGGTTCTCGAAGAGGAGGTCCCGCAGGTCGAACTCGCTTCCGGTCAAGGTGAACACCGCCTCGTCCTTGAGCGCCATCGACGCCAAGAGGCCGACGGCCGTGAAGGCGATCCGCACGCGTTCGTCCGGTTTGCGGCGCCGGGCCACCAACACGACTTGGTCGCCGTCGCGCTCCACGCCGAACGTGGCGCCCGCCGGCTGCCAGTTGACCGGTTTGATCCCCTGGGGGTTGTGGATCAGGAGCGTGCCGTCGCCCTTGATGAGGATGATGCGTTCGCCCAGACCCAGGCGGCTCTCGGCGCGGCCCTTGTACCGGACCCGGCACGCGCCGACGACGAGGACGGTCCGCTGGCGCGAGACGGAACCGGCGACCTCCTCCCGTAGCCACGCGAACGCCTCGTCGGGCTCGGGCTCCCGTAGGACGTGCACGCGCCGGCCAACGGCGCCTGGGGGAAAAGCGTTCGGGGGCGCCTTCGGATCGAGACGACGGGCGCCACGACCCTCATCCACATCGCGTTCGTCGCGGCCCTGCTCGCGCTACTAATAAACATCCTCTCCGCCTTCGTGGAGCCCAGCAACGACGAGGAATCCTAGCTTTCGGACGTTGCGGCGGCGGCCGCCTCTTCCGCGTCCTCGGCCGTCTCCTTGAACACGATGCGCGTCCCGTGGAAATCTTCGCCACGGATCGCCTTGGCCAACTCCGGTAGGTTCTTGCCGTTGACCACCGACGTCGCGATCTTCGCCTCCTTGATCATCGCGCACGCGGGTCCGTCGATGACCGCCTTCGTACCCGCCAGCTTCCACTCCGTGCCCATCATCTTGATGAGCCGGTCGATGTGCAAGACCGGATAGAATTCGGCGGTCGCCACCACGTTCGGGTCGGCCGAATAGACGCCGTCGACGTTCGTCGCGTTCACGAACCGGTCGGCCTTCGTCTTCTTCGCCAGCTCCGCCCCGACATAGTCCGTCGAGTGGCCCGGGAACGTGCCGCCCATCACGGCGATCTTGTACCCTTCGCTCGAATCGATGGTGGATTCCGTGGACGCCATCGGCCGTACCGGCGTCTCCGTGTACTTCGACAACGCCGCGATCAACAACTGCGCGTTGATCCGCGTCGCCTGGATCCCGATGAGGTCCAACTCCTCCTCCGCCGCGCCGAACTCCCGGGCGGCCGTGATGTATTGGCGGGCGATCCACCCGCCGCCGGTCACGCAGTAGATCTTCCGGTCGTCCTTGGACAACTCGACCATCGTGCGCGCCAAGGAATCAATGAACTGGACGTCGAGGTTCGGCGGCGCGACGATGCTACCACCAATCGAAATGACAACGGTCTCCATGGTGCCCGACCGAACGGACTCCCTTGCGCCATATGAACGTTGTGGGGTGCCCCGGGTTCGCACGCCGAACGCTTAAACGAGGCACCCCCTTGGCCGAGCCGTGCCCAACTGGTGGATCCTCGGCGCCGGCGTCCTCGTCGCCGCCATCGGCGCCCTCCTGATGGTCCGCGGCGTCCGGCTGGCCCGCCTCATCGGAAGGCTACGCCGTCTCGAACCCACCCGCCTGGCCGACCTCGACGGACCCGTCGACCTGGTACGCACCGAAGGCCGCCTCCGCTCCGACGCGCCGCTGGTGGCGCCGCTGTCACGGCGGGCGGCCGTCTACTTCTTC
>CAZXJU010000044.1:0-11644 GCA_964641035.1 uncultured Halobacteriales archaeon
TAATGCATGACGCCATCGAAATCCTCTACCTACAGCTAGGCGACTGGCGAGAAGATGACGGCACCCTTGTCCACCCTGACGGAAGCACCAGAGGGGCGCGAGGGCTGCTGGACGTAACGACGAAAACGTACATTGCGCACGAAGAGGGCTCCGCCATGAGTTATGATTGGACGGGCTCCCGCGACACCATGTTCCGCCCGCTCGTGCGGTGGCAGGGCCTACACATCGAGCCTGGAATGACCCTTCCAAGCGACCCGTTCTTGGCGTACCGGTACGGGGACCTCGTTGGGTATGCAATGCCCCAAACCGCGGAAGAGTCGTGTGCGGCGGATCGCGCGGGATTCTTGGGCGTCGAGCCCGTGGTTGGAATCCGATGTATCCTGGTGATCAGGGCTTTCGCGGAGGACGGGAGCGTCGCATGGGAGACCCGTACCGAGGAAACGTCCTGGGTTGCCGACGGCCACGCGTATCCCCTGCGGATGGACTACGCTTGGACAGGGTCGACCCCGAATGAATCCTACCGCGGCCAAGGGACGGACGTGCTGGTCCGTCTCGAAAAGGGCGGCGACCCCGTCGATTGGGATTCGTGCGAGGATCTGGATCATTTCCCCTACCACCGCCCGGATCTGGAGCGGACGCAAGGGCGATCACCGCCATCGACAGGATCTGACTCGGTGCTGGCGTATCCGATGGAGCAAGCCATGGCCTCCGTCGCCTCGGATTCGACGCTCGTCGATTATCAGTCGTGGCAGGACGAACATCCGGTAACCTTCCTCATTGCGGCCATGTATGCCCGGCTCACAGAAGGTGACTGGGGCGGCACCAACGACGCGACGCCCGAGTCGCACCAATGGCAATTCGTCCATTGGGCCGATGACGGCACCGCCTTCCGCGTGGAGACAACCTTATTTCCGCACGGCCAGGTGGTCAATCGAGACCGAACTTGCGCGGTCGTTTTCTCTAGGCCGTTTGCGTCCTCGACGTCCTGCGGGTATGCCGTACCGATGGGGGAATTCCGGCTACCGTTACCCCTCGACGCTGAACCACCATATCCCGAAAATCCCATCACGATTACCGGAACCCATGAACTTGCGGCCTCCGTCGTTCCGGCCGACCTTCACAAGGAAGGCATTCAGAGCCTTGAATGGGGACAATTTGTTTGGGCTCGCGATATGCCGGATTTTGACGGCTCAAATTTCGGTCCACAATATTTCAATTGGACGCGGGTTGTGTATGGCGATGGACCTACGGGCTATAACGCCCCGCCCGGGGAATTCGGAGCATGGTACGTTTATGTCAATGTCGAGCAAGGGGTGTTGACGCGCGTCACCGGGTTGCATTTCACGCCGGGCGAGCCTCCCCAAATCCTGCCGACCGAAGCGCCGCAGGATGAGGTCGTAGTCGATTACGCCGCGCCGCCCGGCGGTCCGCCGCTTCAATCGGTCATCATCCCCGCCGCGGCCGCCGGCGGCGCCGCAATGCTACTCGTGTCCTTGTTCCTCGTCCTGTTGCCCCGCCTGCGCGACCTGCTCGTCGCGGGACTGGCATGGATCCCTGGCTACGCGAAGCTCGGACGACACGAACTGCTGGACCACCCGGTCCGCCGCGAAATCCATGAAATTATTCGGAGGCAACCGGGCCTCAACGCCACCCAGATTCATGCGGCCGTGGGCGGAGGCTGGAGCACGGTCGTTTTCCATCTTCGCAAGCTGAGCGACGCCGACCTCGTTTCCGTCGTGCGCGACGGTCGCCACCGCCGGTTCTTCGTCGCCGGAAAATGGTCGCCCGAGGAGATGGCGCGTCGCGCCGTGCTACGCAACCATGAGACCCGGACGGCATACGAACTCGTGCGGGCCGCCGCCGGAATCAGCCGGTCTCAGCTTGCCAGCAGGATGGGCATGAGCGTGCCCGGAGTGCTCTGGCATCTGTCGCGCCTGGAGGAGACGGGGCTCGCCATGCGGCGCACGGAGGGACGGACCGTGCTCTACGCGCCCGGACGACCCGAGTAACCATAGGCACGTTGCACGCGGTGGGTTCCGGTCACGACGGGTTTCCCAGGACTAGTGGATCCCGCTGGTTCTCGCGCCAGAATAGCCAACGTTGCCAATCTCTTGATGTAACATTCCCTCCTGGCTGGGCTGCGAACGGATGCCAATGCTCGAGGCGGAAACACAAGGAGATGAGGCAAACATGATACAGAAGTCCAGCAAGTTCGTCGTGGTCGTCGTGGTGGTCGTGGGGTTGACGGTGGGGGTTCCGATTCAGGCCCATCACACGGCGGCGCACGACGACCAAGGTGGAAACGGGGACAGGGCCCCGGGCCGCGACCCGGACGGCGACGGCGTCAAGAACCGCGACGACAACTGTCCAAACACACCCAATCCGGGCCAAGAGGATTCCGACGGCGACGGCGTCGGCGACGCGTGCGATGAAACGCGCCTCCACGAGGTCGCCGACATTTTACCGTTCCACGTGACCGCCGACGATGGCACGATTCTAAGGGGCCACGTGTATCTGCCCGATGGTGACGGCCCGTTCGCCACGGTTCTGGAACTCAGCGCTTACTGGAACGCTGTTTCCAGGTATGGCCATAGCGAGGACCAGACGGTCGAGCAGGAAAACCGCACCACCTTGCGTGATTGGCTGGGCAAATTCATGGACGCCGGCTTCGCGGTCGCCTTGATGAACTTTCGCGGGACCGGCGAATCCGACGGATGCTTCCAGTTCGCCGGCGACACGGACCGCATCGACGCCAAGGCCATCGTCGACGCGTTGGCGGGGCAATCGTGGAGCAACGGCGCCATCGGCATGTACGGGATGTCCATATCCGCCCGGGCGGCGACGGGTGCGCTCGCGGCCGCGCCCCAGGACCTCAAGGCGGTCGTGGTCGTTAGTAATGTCATCGATTCCTACTCGCTGACGATCCACGACGGCGCCCCCGTCATCGTGCACCCAGTCTTATACACCGATCTGTGGAATCGGGTAAGCTTCAGCGGCGGCCCCTTGCCCGCCCCTGTTGCTGGCAATGATTGGGGTCCGGACCATCTTACGTGCACGGAACTGGCCGAGAATCAAGAACCAAGCGTGGAACCCGCGGTGGGAGGCGACCGCTCTCCATACTGGGACGAACGCGACCTGCGACCATACATTGCCCGGACGGATGTGCCGATGCTCGTGACCAACGGGCTCCACCAAGACGAGGGTCACATCTACCAGGTGGACGGGCTTTGGGAGCTGATTCCGCACGCGGAGAAACGTTTCATGCTCGGCCAGTTCGGCCACGGGACGCCGGACGGCAGCGCCGAGCGCGTGGTATCGTTCCAGGACGGTCGGGACCGCGAGGATTTCGGCCCGATGGTCGTCGCGTGGTTCGACCATTACCTCCGCGGCGGCCCGAAGGCCGTCGAAACCGGCGTCGTGGAATACGAATCGACGGACGGTAGGTGGCACATGACGGATCAATGGCCGCCGCACGGGCAAGCCGTTCGGCTGTTCCTGTCCGGCAGCGAAATTACGCGGGACCCGGGGGCCGTGCTGGTCGGTTCCCAAGCGTTCCAGTCACAGGACCGTCGTACGTTGGCCGACGAATGCCCCGGCGACAAGGCCGTCTTCGTTTCGCCGCCGCTGGCGGAGGATGTGGTGATCGCCGGGTACGTGCATTCCAACCTCACAGTATCGAGCACCCTTCCCGACGGCAACTTCGCGGCCAACCTCTGGCACGTGGAAGGCCTTGCTCCCTGCGACGCGGACCAACTGCAGGCCGGCCTCCCCCTCGACGGCAACCCACTCTACCAGTCGCCCAACGAGGTCGCACTGAGCCATTCGGATCTTCGGCACCGCGGCTATCTGAACTACGGTATGGACTTCCCCGTCCTGCCAGGACAGACCGACGTTATGCGGATGACGAGCGAACCCCACGCAACGTTCGTGCCCGCGGGCGAGCGGTTGGTTCTCGCGGTCGGCGGCGGAGAGACGTTCCTACTGCCGGACGCCCGCAAGCCCGTACTGACGGTTCACACCGGGCCGGACCTCGAGGGGTCGGTCGACATCGTCGTGGTTGATGGTGTCCTCCGGTTTGCAGAGTAGCAAGGTTGATGGGCGGGTCGTGCACGCGTGCCGCCACCGTCACGGCTCTACGTCCCATCCGCCCAAGATTGTCAGGCATGTCCCTGGCCAGCGACCTCTCGGTCTGTGAGTAACCAAAATTGCCAATCTCTACTTAATACCGGGGGCGCTGGGTGGGTTGGGTACGACGATGGCTGGTCGGAAAGGCGTCTCGAACCGGTGGGTATTCTGGGCGACGCTGAGCATGTTGCCTCTGGCTTCGACCTTCCTTCCGGCCGCCAGCGCGCAATCTCCGGCCCCGGCGGAATACGCTGACGTCGAATTCACACCGGTAATCACGGATGCTAACGACTATCCGGGCGCGGGATTCCTTGATTTCCTCGAAATCGCAATCGGAATGACCTGGGACGAAACGCTTGAGGCCTCGCTCGTGTTCCGTTTCACGGTCGAGGATCGGGCCAACCAGGGGCCGTTCGACGAGGGTATCCTGCGCGTCTTCTTTGAGCTTGCAGGTACTCGTTGGCAGGGTGCCGTCACTCCGGCCGGTACCCCCTATAGTACCGGCTCACTGGGAAGCGCGACCCGGTTCGTGTTCGACCGGTGCGACGCGGTCGAAGACGTGGTCTTCTGCATGGTGTCGTACGAGGCATTCCAATTCGTGCCGCCGGCGACGATGACCTCTTCGTACGCGTACTCCTACGGGGGGACTCCGGCCGGCTACAGCCCGGCCCAGGACCGCGCGCCCGGCGGCCTGGCCACGGACGCGGTCCTCGGCTACGTCATGCCACTCGAATGGGGCGCCGACTACCACGTTACCAACGTGACCAGACCCATCTCGGCCGCCGAGGCTCCGGGAGAGAGCGAGACGCCCTCGGACGACGCCGCACGGGATCTTGCCGCCGCGCCGGTCGAGGAGAGCGCGCCGGGCCCGCCCGGGATCCTCCTGGCGGTGGCCGCCAGCGTCGCGCTGTCGCCTGCCGCGCGTAGGATGGTTCGGCGGCCAACCCCCCGGTCATGAGTCATCCGGTGTAACGGGAACCGGCGGCTTCGTTGGTCGGGACGCAAACGTCTCGGCCACGGGCCCTGGGCGTCCTCCCCAACCAGCGTCCGCGACGATTCTACGAGCTCGTAGTCCAGAGGCCCGGCGGGGACCGGCCCCACGTTGCCGGAACGCTGGACGTCAAGCTTCCGGCCTCGTAGTTCCACGAACACCGACGTGCACGGCCGGGGCTCATCGACCGGGCGGCGCGCCGGAGGCCGGTGGGGTACGTTCCTCGTCGTCAAACTGCCGCCGTTTCCGGTGGCGCGTATCCGCCCCGATGTGCGTGTTGAAGTCGCTACCTCCAACATCCATTCCAGGCTTTTTGGAGCCTAACAATTACCGTCGACGACGGGTAGAAACGCCCGCCATCTACATATATGTGTAAACACACATACGTGTACGATGTCGTCGGCAGCGCCTCGATTTGAAACCCGGGACGCAAACCCCACCCTCTCCACGATTCTTGAGGTCGAAGGGATCCTTGAGAAGGAGGCGGTCCAGGGCGACGCACTGCCCCTGTCCATCTCCGAGATTGAGCGGCGCATGCATGCCAAGCGGACGCGCCGCGACACCATCAAGACCGCCGTGGAGGCGCTCGTCCATTACGGTGTGGCGGCCGTCGGCAGCAAGGGCGTCCTCTACACGCGGACGTCGAAGCGGTTTGCCGACGCGGCGACTGAGGCCTTGGCGTGAAGGCCACACACGCCAAAACTCGTCTGCTGGAGGGCGTGAAAGAGGATTTTTTCAAGCGCCATCGTAAGGACCGGCCGAGGGCCAAGACCACGTGGGCCGACTTGGTCGACAAGGGCCCGCGTCTGGAGCGGGACACAACGCTCGGGGACGCGATCCCACGAAACCGTTGGCCAAAGCGGTTCCGTGATCATCCGAACCTGTACCGGTTGGAACTTACCGACGGCTTCCGCGCCCTCTACACCGTCTTGTTCATTCAGGGTGAGGGGCACATCGTTCGGATCGATTGGGTCGGCGACCACAAGGAGTACGATCGTCTGTTCGGGTATTCGACGAGCTGACTCGGGACGCTCGCCTTGCATGCGGATGCGTGTGCCGGACGTCAGGAGAGGAATCCCAGGAGATTTTCGAAGCCGTAGCACGCGACAAGGCTTGGATTGACCCAAACGCGTTTGGCCAAGGAATTCGCGGCCCGTGGTCGCACCCGGCAGGGATCAGGGAAGCCACCCACGAAACCCTTATCTATACGTATGGATAAGTATTCATCATGCCTGCGACGAAGTCCGAAAAGATGGACAAGATGACCTTCACGGTGCCGGCGCGCGTCAAAAGGCGTGCCCGCTCGCGCAACGACGTGAACTGGAGCGCGGTCGTGGCCAAGGCGATCGAGCAAAAGCTCGCGTCGCTCGAGATCGCGGACCGCCTGGCTGCCAAGTCGCAGCTGACGCAGGCCGACGTCGACGAGATGGCCGAGGTGATTGACCGGGCGATGGCCAAGCACTTCGGGCTGGTCTCGTGAAAGTCGTCGTCGACGCCAACCGCCTGTTCAGCGCCCTCTTGAAGGACGGGTCCACTCGCAGGGCGATCTACGAGACCGAGGCGGCCCTCTTCGCCCCCGAGTTTCTCCACGACGAGCTTGGGCGCCACGCCGACGAGCTGCGCCGGCGTTCCGGACTTCCATCCGCCGATTTCCTGAAGCTCGTCGGCGAGCTTTCCTCACAGATCGTATGGGTGCCCGACGAAGCGATTCAAGCCCACCTGGAAGAGGCTGCCAACGCCCTCGCCGATGTCGATATCGATGACGTTCCGTGCCTCGCTTGCGCGCTCGCGGTTGCGGCGGACGCGGTGTGGAGCCATGACCGCGACTTCGACCGCCAGGATTTGGTTCGCAGAGTGGGCCATCCCAGCCAGTTGCCTGGGTAGGGCAAACCTCCACGCCAATCTGCCCCTGCACCGGTTGGAATCGGTCCGGATCCTGTGGTCGCAGTTACGCTTCATTCGACGCCCGTCTTGATGACGAACGGGCCTTTGTACCCGGCAGGGGTAGCCCGCGTGCCGAGCCCCCTGCACACCACGAACGTGGCACCCTTTGCGACACACTATTGCACTCCGGGTAGAATCAGAGACTACCGCAGGCCCCGTCCAAATTTTGGCCGCGCGACCGCTCCGGGATCCACGGGCGGGGAGGTCCCGACTATGGGGTTGATCGGCAACCTCGTCCTCCTGGCGGCACGGCTCGGTCGCTTGGTCTCAAATCTCGGTCGCCACGTGGTCCACCAGCTCATCAAGCCGCTCCGCGTCAACCCAGTCCAGGATGATGGGGCGCAACCGGAAGACCGCGTCGAGGTAGCTGCTGCCCAAGCCGCGCTCCTTGACCGTGAAATGCTCGGCGTCCAGGGAGGCAGCCTTTGTCTGGACCAGGAGCCACAGCCGCGGGACGGCCTTGTCGTCCGCACGCTGGATGAGCAGGACGAGTTCGTGGATCGTTGCCTGCATCTTCGCGCCGGCCGGATGCCAGAGGAGAATATCGGTGACGCCCATCGTGTCCAGGATTCGCGTGAACTTGCCGAAGGCGTCCTTGTCGCCCGCCTCGTCCGGCACGTCCTCCATGACGATCGGGTAGTGATGGTGGTCGGCCAGGCGCTGCGCCAGGCGCCGCCGGATCTCCAGGGGCGTAGCGCCCTTGCGGCGACGACGCCAATCCGAGGGTCCGAGGACGAACACGACCGCCATCCTGCCTCCTCACGCGTAGAGTTCCTTGAGGCGTCGGATGGGTTCGGCGCCGACGACGCTGCGGTCTTCCTCCAGACTCAGGACGAACGCATCGAACGCGTCGAGATACGCCTTGCCCTTCTTGCTGAGTTCGTACTCGAGAAGCGCCTTTTTGCCGCGCTTTGCGTACGGTCGAGGGTGGACGTAGAGGTCGCGGCGTAGGTCGTTGACGGTTCGTTGTACTTGCGTGGGTGCCAAGTCCAGGAGCTCCTGGATCTCGTTGAACTTGAGAGGGCCCTTGGAGCGGATGGCTAGAAGGATGCGCAAGTGATGGACTCGGCCGAACGGGAACTCCATAGATACCCAGATGTTAGTTACATACCGTTACTATATTTGGCTTGCGGTGCAACCATTGACGCCACATGCCGGTAACGGCGACGCTGCCTCAAGGCATCGAAGTCGCATAAGGCGCAGGAATGGGCGCCCCTGGCACAGGATCTCTGAATCACCTGGACGGGCGTTGACGAGCGCCGGCGGGGGCGGCGCCTGCGCGTCCCGACGCGCGTGTTGAGGCCGCCACGTCCAACATCCAATCCAGGCTTTCCTGAACAAATCGCCGCGTCGGAGGCGTTGAGGAGTCGTGAAGTCCGTGAGCCGACGACGAAACCCCCTGCGAAGCCGGCCGCCGATCCGGTCTGCCGCGACCAGGCTTCCCTTGGATGGGTGACAACAGGCACCCCTTGGGGACCTCGACCGTGCGCGGCGACGCCGAGATCCGTGGCATCGAACGTGCCAGCGGCCGTCGGGGGCACCGGCCCGTTCACGGCGGCCGGGTGGATCACGGATACCAAGCGACACGGCCGGCACGGGTCTTCCTGACCGCATGCGCCCGTCCGAATCCTTGATAAGGCCGCCCCGGTCATCCCTCGCCCGATGGCGTCCTCAGACCGCCGACTGCCGGTCGACCGGCCGCGCAAACGCCTCGTCAAGGCCGAGGCCGAATCCAGCGTCGACCACGGCAAACGGCCGGACGACCGCACCGTCGACGAACGGCTGCAGTACGGCGTCATCAACCTCGACAAGCCCAGCGGCCCCTCCAGCCACCAGGTCGCCGCGTGGCTGCGCGACATCTTCCAGACCGACAAGGTCGGCCACGGCGGCACGCTCGACCCCAAGGTCACCGGCCTGCTGCCGACGGCCGTCAACCAGGCGACGCGCGGCGTCGGCGCGCTTCTGACCGCCGGCAAGGAGTACCTCGGCGTCATGCGGCTCCACGGCGACGCCGACTTCAACGACGTCCAGAAGGCGGCCCGAAGCCTCGAAGGCCGCATCGAACAGACGCCGCCGGTCCGCTCCGCCGTCAAACGCCGCCGACGCAAACGCACCGTCTACTACCTGGACGCCCTGGAGATGGACGGCCGCGACGTCCTCTTCCGCGTCGGCTGCGAAGCGGGCACGTACATCCGCAACCTCTGCATCGACTGGGGCAAAGGCGTCGGCGCCCGCGGCCACATGCAACAATTGCGCCGCAGCCGCAGCGGGCCGTTCACCCTCGACGACGCGGTCACGCTCCAAGACGTCCAGGACGCCTGGATCCTCCACACCGAGAACGACGACTCCGACGAACTGCTGCGCATCCTGCGGCCCCACGAGGCGCTCTTCGGCCATCTGCCGAAACTCGTAGTGCGAGACAGCGCCATCGGAGCCGTCTGCCACGGGGCCCCGCTGGCCGTGCCCGGCGTCGTCGCCGTCGACAGCGACATCGAGAACGGCGACCTGCTGCTGATCGAAAGCCTGAAAGGCGAAGCCGTCGCGCTCGCCGACGCCAAGATGCCCAGCCGCCGGATCCACGAGGAGGAGAAGGGCGTGGCCGCAGACCCGAACCGGATTCTGATGCCCAAGAGCACCTACCCGAAAATCTGGAAGCGCGACGGGAGATCATGACGCAGGCGACGCCTACCGTCCGGCATGCCCAGCCGGTTCCGGTCGCCCCGCGCGCCACCGTGCAGCGCGAGCGCGCGTCCCGACTGTCGCCGGGCCTGGCGCTGGGCGAACTCGCGGCGCTCCTCGGCATCTACCTCCTGCTGCACTTTGTCTACGACGTGCTCTTGTGGGCCACCGTACTGCGCGGCGTCCCCGTAAGCCTCGGAGACCCGGCGCTCTTCTTCCGCGCACGCGTGCTCGGCTCGCCCGGCGGCGTCGACCTCTACGTCTACTCCACGCTCTTTTTGGGCGCCTGGATCGGTGCCTTCGTCTACGGCCGCGTCCGCCACGACCTCAGCTTCCGCGCCAGCTTCGGCCTCTTCATCCTCGCCTACTTCTTCCTACGCGTCACCTACGGGTTCCTGCCCGACCTGCAGACCGTCGCCGACCCCGGAAGCGTCGCCCAGACCATCCCCCGGGACGCCCTCTACCGGACCGTCATCGCGAAACTGTTCCGCGAGGTCGTGCTGCCCGGCTTCGGCCTGCTCTTGCTGTACGGTGCCGTCCCAGGAATCCAGGCCCGCGGCCGCGACATCGGCGCCAAAATACGCGCCGCGCTCGCCAAGGCCCGCGTCCGCTTCGAACAAGGACCGCTTGTCGACACTATGCACGGCCTCTGGCTCTTCTTCGTCGTCCTCTGGCTCGCCGTCGGCGCCACGTGGCTGGCCAACCAATGGCTCACCACCGGCGACGAAAGCGCCGTCTTCGCCGCGATGACGCTCGACCTGGCGATCCTCCTCAGCTTCGCCGCCGGCTTCGGCGAAGAGTTCGCCTACCGCGCCCTCTTCTTCACGTTCCTCCTCTGGGCCTTCGGCGTCCGCCGCGTGGCCGACCGGCGCCAATGGCTGCGCGTCGGCGCCGCCCTCCTTGTCCAAGCCGTCTTCTTCGGCCTCATCCACTCCGGCTACGGCAACCTCGCCCACATCGTCACCCCGTTCCTATTCGGCCTGATCGTCGGCCTGATCTTCCTCCGGTTCGGGTTCGTCCCCGCCTTCCTCGTCCACTTCCTGCTTGACGTCGTCGCCTTCGCCAGCCCGCTGGCCCAAGGCAACCTCGTCATCGGCGTCGGCCTGGCGCTGCTCATCTTCGGCAGCCTCTTCGTCAGCGGCATCTTCTTCCTGTTCCGCTTCCTGACCCGAATCGAGAAGGACGCCGAACTGCTCGGCGGGCTCGTGGCCAGCTGAGGCGGCCTTGCGCGGTGCGCCCAGGCCAAACGCTTATCGCAACGGTGCCGGTCTCGTCTCACCTGGGTGGAGGATGAATCCGATGCGCTCACGACTCGTACTCGCCGTCGTACTCCTCGCCACGGCCGCCGGCTGCACCGGCGGAGGGACCGACGAGCCGCCGACCCCGGCCGAATGCCACTTCCCCGAGATCACGGACGTCGGCTCCAACGCGTACTACGTCGGCGCCGTCATGGAAGCCGACGAGAAACCCATCCACGACGCAAACGTGCGCTCCGTTCCCCACGCCGGCGGACAAGCCGACGAGGACACCACCAACCAGGCCGGCTGCTTCTTCCTCGGGATGACGCCCGGTGCGGTGTACGACGTGACGGCCAGCAAGCAAGGGTACGAGCCGGCCACCAAGACCGACCAGTCTTCCGACGAAGGCGAGAAGGTCGTCGTGACCTTCGTGCTGGACGCGCTATAGTCACCTGCTCCACGTCGCCTTACCTGGAAACCTTTTAAGAAACGCCCTGGGTTGTGCCGGCCGGTCCCACCTTGCCGAGGTAGCAAAGCCTGGTACCGCGCGGGCCTGGAACGACCTCGCAACGGCGAGCGTCCCGGTCAGCCCGTGGGCGCAAGCCCTCAGGGGTTCGAATCCCCTCCTCGGCGTCGACCGACATGCCGCCACGCGTCTTGGCCCTCG
>CAZXJU010000045.1:0-11564 GCA_964641035.1 uncultured Halobacteriales archaeon
TTTCGTCGGCCGCACCAGCGTGCCCAAGACGCCGATCGTCGTCGTCTTGCCCGCGCCGTTCGGCCCGACGATCCCGTAGACCTCGCCGCGCTTCACGCGGAAGCTTACGCCCTGGACGGCCTTCGTGCCGTTCGGGTACGTCTTGTGGAGGTCCTCGACGGCGATCACGGCGTCCGACGGCGTCTGGGCCACGGCCGCCTCGTACGATTCTCTGGTTATAAGCGCACCGTATCCGCGGGGTCGCGCCAACCTCTTTCAAGCCGCGCGCGCTTTGGGGCCCGAGGAGTGCATATGGCGAGCAAGAAGGAAGCGTATCTACAGAAGCTGGAAGGGCGGCTTGATGAGTGGAACGCCAAGATCGACCAGTTGAAGGCGAAGGCCAAGCAGGCGTCGGCCGACGCCAAGTTGCGGTACCAGGAAGAGATCGACGACGTCAAGGCGAAACGGGCGCAGCTGGAAGTCCAGTTGAAGCACCTGCGCGACGTCAGCGAGGCGAAGTTCGAAGAGGCGAAGGCGAAGGCCGAGGCCGCCTGGATCGACTTCCGCGGACGCGTCGAAGCGGCGATGGCGCGGATCAAGTGACGCCTTCAGAGGACGTCCGCGCCCGCCTGCTGGAAGGCAACCAACGCTTCGTCGATGCCACGTGGCGCCAGGACGAGGCGGCCTACACCGCCAGCCCCCGCCTCCAATTGGCCGTCGTCGGATGCATGGACGCACGGTACTCCCTGCACCGGGTGTTGGAACTCGAGCACGGCGACGCCAAGGTGGTCCGGACGGCCGGCCCCGCCCTCGACGAGGGCGTGCGGCGCAGCCTCGCGGTCGCCACCCACCTGCTGGGCGTCACCCACGTCGCCGTCCTGGGGCACACCGACTGCGGCATGGCGAAGGTCGGCCGCGGCGAACTCGACCTACCTGCCGACCTCGTCGAGGCCGCCGGTGGCCCCGGCGCGACCCGCCGCTGGCTGGCCGGGTTCCAGGACCCGGTCGAAAACGTCCGCCGGCTGTGCGACCGGATCCAAGCCGACCCGGTGCTGGCCGCGGACGTCAATGTCTTCGGCCTCATCTACGACAACGCGTCCGGACGCGTGCGCCCGGTCGAATGATCAGACGCGCACCAGACGCTCGGCCTTGGCCTTGAGGTCCTCGATCGCGTTCATGTAATTAATGAACGCCATGTACGGCGAATCGTACGGCGAGAAGTACTTGTGGATGTCGCCGTCCGCCCAGAACTTCGTGCAACAATAGTAGAGGTGGTCGCTGGTCTGCAGCCGGCGCCACGCCTGCGTCAGTTCCGCGTCATCGACCTGTTCGACCGTCGGCGCCATGTTCTTCAGCTCCTCGAAACACATGTGCTGCATCTTGTTGTGCAGCCACGCCGATACGTCGCGCTCCGAGTCCGCCCAACTGATCGCCATCGGCACCTCGATCGTGTCGTCGGCCGCGTGGTCGCGCGTGACCTCCCGGGGCAGTGCGAACCCGAGATGGTCGTGCTTCTCGACGGCCGCCGGCAGGTGCCGCAGGAACTCGAAGATCCCCGTCTCCGGCCATTGGTGCTCGCCGAACGTCTCGTAATCCATGAACAGGTTGACCGTGTCGCCCGGCGTCTTGGCCAACCAGTCGGCATACTTGTCGGCCGTCAGCGGCCACGACGACCACGAACGGTCCGAGAACCGGAACGCCACATCGTCGCTCAGCCGGTAGTTCTTCAGCAGCACCTTCAGGCTCGACCCGGCGCGTGCCGGCCGGTAGACCCGGTTCGGGCTGCGGTCGCCGAGGATCTTCTCGGTGCCTTCGGTCATCATCGCGTCGTATCCCAAGTCCTCGACGGTCGACGCGATCCGGTTGTCGTAGATCAGCTCCGTGTTGCGGAACGTCGTCGGTTCGACGCCCAGCATCTTCTGCATCAGCTCGCGGTGCTGCTGGATCTGCTGCCGGTATTCCGACTGGTCGGACCAGAGGCCGGCCAGGCTATGGTAGTACGTCTCGTCGAGGAACTCGACGTGGCCCGTCTTCGCCAGCTTCTTGAACGAGTCGACGACGTCCGGCCGGAACTCCTTGGCCTGCTCCAGGAAGACGCCGCTGAGGCTGTACGCGACGCGGAACCACCCGTCGGTCTCTTCGATCAGGTCGAGGATCGCCTGGTTCGCCGGAAGGTAGCACTTGTCCGCCACGCGTTCCATGACCCGGCGGTTCGTCGGGTCGTCCCAATACTCGAAGCCGGAAGGCGGGTCGACGATCTTCACCCGCTTGAGCCGCACGGGCTGGTGGACCTGGAAGTAGAAGCAGACCGACGTCATTGCGCCACCACCTGCCGCGACGGTTCCCGTTGGACCCGGTCGATCGCCCACCGGTACACGCCGATCGTATTCCGGGCGCAGTTCTCCCATGTGAACTTGCGGACCTCGCGCGCGCCGTTCCGGCCCAGCTCTTCACGCAACGACTGGGAGCGCAGCAACCGGACGATCATGTCGGCCATCTCCTCCGTATCCCAATAATCCGCCTTCAATACATGGGTCAACGCCTCGCCCACGCCCGCCGTCTTGCTGACGACGGTCGGCAGGCCGCTGGTCATCGCTTCCAGGATGCTGATGCCGAACGGTTCGCTGACACTGGGAAGCACGTACGCCGCGGACCGGTCGTACAGGTCGGCCAACTCGTCCTCCGGCACGAAGCCGGCGAACCGGACGCGGTCCGCCATGCCGTGCTCGACCGCGTACTCCACGCACTCGTTGAGCATCTCGCCCTTGCCGCCGACGACGAACCGCGCCTCCGGCCGCTTCTCCAACACGCGTCGGGCCGCCCGCATGAAATACATCGGGCCCTTCTGCCGGCTGAGCCGCGACAAGAAAAGGACGTACGGACGGCCCCGGCCGTAATCCCGTTCGCCCACGTCGGCGAACTTGCCGAAATCGACGCCGTTGTGGACCGGGTGCACCCGGTCCGCCGGCACGCCATACCGTTCGACCAGCAACCCCTTCGTGTAGCCGCTGACTGCGATCACGCCGTCCGCCTGGTTCACCGCACGCCGCTCCAACTCCTCGATCCACCCTTGCGGATAGAAGCCGGCGCTCCGGTCCCATTCGAGGCTGTGGATGGTGACCACGAGCGGCAACCCCGTCTTCTCCTGCAGTTCCAAGGCGGCCGGGACGGTGATCCAGTCGTGCGCGTGGATGACGTCCGCGTCATCCGAGTCGAAGGCACGGACCACGCGCCGGTTGTACGACTTGACCGCCTCGTTGAAGTTCTCGTCATACCCGCCCGAATACGGGCCGCCGTGCGGGTCCGCCTCCACCTCGACGATGCGCATGTGGTGGTACAGGTCCGCGACCTGGAGCGGTCCTTCGACGCTCGACATGTGCGGCATGTAGAAGTCGATCGCCACGGACTCCCGCGTCAACCGTGTCGTCAATTCCAGGCAGTGGATGCCGAGTCCGCCCGCGATGAACGGCGGGAACTCCCACCCCAGCATCGCCACCTTCAACGACTTGTGGGCACCGCCGGTCGACGTCGTCACGCGGTGGCCGCCTCCGGCGACTCTGGCTTCCTAGGAGGGACGCGCGCCAACTCGTTGACGACGTCGAGGAACGTCGAGTGGCTCCACACCAGCGGCGTGACGCTCGTGTGTTCCCCCGTGCGGGCATCCAGCTGCTCCGGCAACAGGTCGGTCTCCCCGGCCGTCCTGGCGACCCATTCGACGAGTTCCCGGCACCGCTCCGGGTTGCCCAACAACAAGTGCGCCTCGGCCAGCCACAGTGTGCAGATCAGCCACGGGTTCTCCTTGCCCCAGTACGTGTCGTCCTCGTACCGGGCCAGGCCGCCCGTCTCCTCGACCCACAAACGCTCCTCCACGGCCTTCAGGATCTTCGCGGGCCGCGGGTCGTCGGCCGGGAACAGTTCGAGCTTGATCGCCATCAGCGTCGACGCATCGATCGTGTCGTCGACCGGGTCGATGCTCTTGTACAGCGTCTGCTTCTCCTCGTTCCACAAGTGCTCGAAGGCCGCCTTGCGCATCCGGTCGCGCGCCTCCTGCCAGAACGCGGTCCGTTTGCCCAACCGCTCCCCGACGCGGACCGCCGCGTCGAGCCCGGAGACGGTGGCCGCCACGCTGTACGCGTTGACCGCCTTCTTCTCCTCCCACAGGTCGAAGCTGGGCCGCGGCAGGCCCCGATCGTCGACGAAGCCCATCATGAAGTCCGCCGCGTCACGCACCAGCGGCCAGAACCCCAACAGCTCGTCGAGGTCCTGGTGTTTCTTATAGTGGTGCCAGACGGCGGTGACGACGGCCGCCGTCTGGTCGATCTGCAAGAACGGCGGCGAATGCCACGTCGAACCGACGGCGCCGTCGGGGAAGTGCCGGTGCAGGAAGTAGCCTTCCTCCTCCTGGCATTTGCGGGCGAACGTGAGGAACCGGTGCGCGTTCTGGTAGAGGCCCACCTCGTCCATCGCCTTGCTGATGTACCCGCCGTCGCGCCACCAACAATAATTGTAGTTGTCCCCGCCCGACTTGAGGGTCCTCGGGTCCGGCGACGCGACGATGGAGCCCGAGTCGCTGGCGCAGTCACGAAGGACGAACACGCTCCGCTTGTACACCCGCTTCGCCTTGTCGCTCAGGCGGGCCGCCGGCGGCTGCTGTTTCGCGTCGATCCAATGGTTCCAGTACGCCACCGACTCACCGATCAAGTGGTCCGGGTCGCGCCCGTTGAGGTCATTGTAGAAGTCGTTGACCACCTTCCGGCTCGCACCGAACATGACCAGCAGGTGGACGGTGGCCGACCCGTCCGCCGGCACGGTGACGTTCCATTGGACGACGCTGTCGGCGGCTCCGTGGCTGATCGGGTTGCCGCCCAGTTCGCCGTCCTCCGCGTCCACGTAGCTTCCCGTGAGGCCTTTCAGCGTGTGCTCGCCGCAGGTGAACGAATCAAAATCCGGACGGCCCCAGAACTGGAAGTAATTGTGCCGCTTGTAATGCGTGATCGTGCGCCGCTGATCGTCCCAGTACGCCGTGTCCTGGTACATGCTCTCGCGGATCGTGAGCCCTTGCGCGTGGAACACACGGAACTTCCTATCCGTGCCCGAACGGTCCTTGAGGGTGACCCGCCGGATCACCAGGTCCATATTGGGATGCACGACGTCGTCGACATCGACCTCCAGGTCGAGCGTCTCGTAGACGCTGCGCGCCGCGTTGGAATCCTCCAAATACCCTTGGCGGACCGGTTCGGCGCCCTCCTCGCCCAGCCACTGGAACTTCTCGCCCGCCTCGTCAAAGATGCCCAGGCGCGCGTCGTGAAGATGCTGGAACATCCCCGGGTGCGGATGGTAGAGTTGGCTCCACCGGCCGTGGTCGTCGATGTTGAGCAGGATTCGGGAATTGCCGGACAGGAGGGTAATCATCTGGAACGTCCCACGAGACGCGTCCCGTCCAAAAGGGTTTTGGGACGAACTACTGGCCTGCCCGTTCCCGCCGACCCATCGCCGCGGCCACCAACGCGGCCGCCGCCAGGACGAACGGCAACGCCGGCGTCGCCCACGCCCACGCGTCGAGCGCCACGTGCCCCAGGAACACGTTCATCCACGTCTCATGCGGCCACGGCGGCCGGCCGACCAGCGTCGGCGCGACCCACAACACGTCCGGCACGACCATGAAGAGGTAGCCGCCGAGCGCGGCCAGCGCCGGTCCGACCCGCTGCGCGTATCCGGCACGCTGGAGCGCTGCCGCTGCGACCAGTCCGAACGCACCGCCGTACCCGAGGTGCCACAGAAAATGCTCCAGCGACTCCTCCCGGGCATACAAGAGGAAGCTCGCAGCCAAGACGCCGGCCCATGCGAACGCGGTCGCACCGCGTCCGCTGACCGACTCTTCGTCCGGCCGCGCCGCCATCAGACGTCGGCGGTGGGGTCGTTCTCGGCCGGACGCGCCCACACGTCGCCCTTCGGGTGCCGGTGGTGCACGAGGACCCCTTCTTCTTCCGCCTGGCGCAGCCGTTCATAGGCGCGCTCGACGCTGACGCCGAGGACCTCCGAGATCTCCCGGGTGACGACGCGTTGGCCCGGCGGCACGATGTCCTCAAGCGGCGGGTCCGGAAGCGGCGCATGGATCCGGCCGCTGACGGCCTCCGCGATCGCGATGACGCCCGGCAACGACTGGAACCCTTCCACACGGGTCGTACGGCCCTGCGCGGTCACCAGCAGCGTCGGGTACGCGTTGAGGTTTTCCTTCTGAAGCGCGTCGACCGTCTCGCGGAACTGCTTCGTCGCCTGACCGTCCTCAAGCGCCTCGTCGAACTTGTCCGGGTCGACGCCGACGACGGTGGCGACCTGTTTGGCCACCGACGGGTCCGACACGTTGCGGCCGTCCAGGTAGACGGATTCACGTAGCGCCCGCAAATAGCGGCGTTCCATGCCGGGCGACGCGATGTGCGCCGCGTGGACCGCCATGCACGCGGGATACGTGCTGTCCGGACGGCCGTCCTTGACGCTCTGCGTCCGCGTCGGCATGCCGGTGGCTCGGTACACCTGCTCGAAGAAGCGTTCCAGGTCGAAGCCCATGGCGTCCGGGTCGGGCATGTGTTCGAACATGCCGCCCAACCGGAACCGGAAATCGATGGTCGGGAACCGGAGTTCCAGGGTACGCCGGACGGGTTCGAACCCCCAGCACCAGACGCTCCACGGGTCCGTCAACAGTTCGACACGGACCCGGTCCTCCGGCCGCTGCGGTTCCGCCTTCCGGTCCTCCTGGAACGAACGGACGATCCGTCCGCTCGTCGTCTCGGCTGCCATACGATATGCCGATGAAGCCCGAGGGCCTTAAACCCCCGCTCTCGTGGAGGCTACTGCTTCTTCCGGTTTGCGACGGCGGTGACCACGAGCGCGATCACGACCAGGACCGCCAACGAGATCCCGAGCGCCGGGCGCGTCGCACGGCTGCGCGACGCGGGGTTCGACGACGAGGAGATCATCACCGCCGCCCTCACCGTCGGCTACTTCAACTTCGTGAACCGCATGGTGACCGGGTTGGGCGTAGAACTCGAGTCGAACGTGCACGACCAGCCGTACAAATACTAACTCAACAGGCCGGTCCGCAGACGCCCTTGCGTTGGAGGGCCTCGGATTCCTCGTGCCCTTCGGCCACATGGCACAGGGGAATCCCCTCGTACTCCGCCCAGAAATCGGACGGTTCGTCCGTCACGACGAAACCAACGCCGCGCCGCCTATTTTAGGGTGCCGTGACGGGGCGGTGACCCGGCCGGAGCTTGCGGACCGCGTCGGTCGACACCTCGCCATCACGACGCCTGTACGAACGCTTCCTTGACCAGCTCCGCCATCGTCGGGTGCTGATGGATCGCCTTCAGCACGTTCGCCGCCTGGCCGTCGCCGGCCGTCATCGCGACCACGACCTCATGGATCAGGTCCGCCGAATGCGGTCCCATCATGTGGAAGCCGAGGATCCGGTCGGTCTTCTTGTCGATCAGGACCTTGGCAAAACCGGGCGGCGCCCCGACGACCTGGCCCTTCGCCACGCCGCCATAATCGACCTTACCAACCTTGTAATCGAACCCAGCGGCATTGACCTCCTCCTCGGTCATGCCCACCGCGCCGATCTGCGGGTCGGTGAAGATCGCGTGCGGGTTCGCCGAATAATCGACTTTCTCCTTGGCGCCTTGGCTGTTGCGCCACGCCAGGTCCGCCTCGTACGCCGCGGTGTGCTTGAACATCCCCTGCCCGTTCACGTCGCCGAGCGCCCAGATGTCATCATGCGTCGAGCGCAGGTAGTCGTCCACCTTGACGAAGCCGCGGTCGTCGACCTCGACCCCCGTCGTCTCGAGGCCGAGGTCCTTCGTGTTCGGCTTGCGCCCCGTCGCGACAAGCAGCGCGTCGCCGGAGACCGTCTTCGTCTTGCCGTCCTTTTCGATCGTCACCGAGACGCCGTCGCCTTTCTTGGCGACCGCGTTGGCACGCCACCCGTTGAACAGTTCGACCTGCTGACGGAACTGCTCGGTGAAGAGATCGCGGACGTCGTGGTCCTCCCGCAACAGGCATTCGGCGGCCTCGACCACGCGCACCTTCGTCCCGAGCTGGTGGAAGAAGTGGGCGAACTCCGCCCCGATGTATCCGCCGCCGAGGATCACCAGTTCCTCCGGCTGCTCTTCCAGCTCGAGCACGTCCTCGTTGGTCCAATACTCGACCGAGTCCAGCCCGTCGATCGGCGGGACCGCCGGCGACGCGCCGGTCGCCACGAACACCGTGTCCGCCGAGACCTCCCAGTCGCCGGCTTTCAACGTCTTCTCGTCGACGAACGTCGCATGGTCCGCGACCAGCGTGAACGTGTCCTCGACCCACTGTTTGGCGCCGTCGGTACGTTGCTTCCGTCGATCCCGGACAGTCCGCATGATGGACGCGAAATCGACGCGCACAGAATCCACGTCGACGTGGATCCCGAACTTCCCGGCCTCCCGGATCGTCTTCATGACCTCCGCCGACTGGATCACGCCCTTGGTGGGGATGCACCCACGGTTCTCGCACGTGCCGCCCAACGGCCCCTTCTCGACCACGCACACCGACTTGCCCGCCTCGTGCGCCAGGCTCGCCGTCGTAAGTCCGCTTCCGCCGCCGAAGACGATCACGTCAAATTCCTCTGTCGAAGCCATGCGAAGACGAAGCTGGCGGCCGCCTATAGGTTTGCGGGAACCAGCCCGATACGTAGGGACCCGCCGTCCAACCGTTGCAGGAAGCCCGGATACGGCACCGACATCACGTTCGACGCGTTCCGCGCCAACAACCCGGTCGAACCCGTGGAACGCGTCTCCGAAGCCGGCCGCGTGCCGGCCTAATCGCGCGTCACACGCGCGCCACGAACAAGTGGTAGCCGAGCGTGCCTTCGTCGCGCAGCCGGCGCGCCTGACGGAGAAACCCGTCGGCCCGTTCGACCATCGGGTCGCCGGTGGCCGCCAACGTCTTGAGCAGCCCGAACACGTCGACCTTCGAAAGCACCCGCTCTACGATCTCGTCGAGGGCCCACGCATGGTCCTCCACCGTGGCCCGCCGGAAGCCGGCGTCGGCCAGAAGCCTCCGCCACGCGTCTACGGACCGGACATCCTCGAGGCACGCCCACGCCGCCAGCTCCGGTGCCACCCAGTCGACGGGGCGCCTCGCCGTGAAATCCGAAAACACGAGGGTCCCGGTCGGCCGCAGCACGCGGCGCACCTCGCCCAACGCACGCGCCACCGGACGCATCAGACTCAACGCGCACTCCGACAAGACGACGTCGACGGACGCGTCGGCCATCGGCAGGCGCCGACCGTCGCCGCGCACGTCGGACCCGGCTGACGCGTCCAGGCCGACCCAACGTCCCGGCACCGCGCCGCGCGCCGTCGGCCCGCACCCCAAGTCCAAGACGCGGTCCTCGCGCCCGATGCCAGCCGCCTCGATCGTCCGCTGCGTCATCCGCTGGCCGCCCGGGTGCAGCTGCCCGTCGAGGACGTCCAAGAGGACGCGCCAATCCAGCGTCTCAAGCGTCGGCAGCGCCACGCGTCACCTCCAGCAGCGGCGGGGCAGAAGGCGATTCGGCGTCCTTGGACGCGTGGCGTTCGCGCCACGCGTACCGTCCGTCCGCGTCCGTCAGATAATACCCGCAGAACGGCGCCAGGTCCCCGTCCCGGGTCACGACGTTCACGCAGCACCGGTCCATCCTTGCCGCATCGGCCGATTCCGCATCCATGAAGCCCGTGACGCTCACCATCAACGTCGAATCGATGAGCCGGCCCGCCAGGTCTCCCAACGGTACGTCACACGCGCACGCGACGTCCGCCGCCACCTTCCGCGCCTCCGGCGTGCCCGCCAACACATCCATGAACCGGCGCTCCCCGACGCTCTCCAACGCCCGATAGAAGAGGTCGCCCTTCAGGAACCGTGTCAGCGGGATCGCCCCGTCGCCCTGCGGCAACAGGATCGTCGCAAGGTAACAGTACGCACTGCAGCACGGCACCGGGTGCACGTCGTCCCGGTCGAACCACCCGGTCTGCGTCGCCATCCGTTGGGCGACCTCGTCCAGGCTGAGGTGGCCCGTGTCCTCGGCGTACCGGCCGAAATGGCGTACCGGCTGCACGTTCACGCCGCGGACCACGTCGACGTTGTCGACGGCGAACCGCAGGATGTCGCCCAGCCGGTCATCGTTGCGGCCCTTGACGATCGTCGGGACGAGGACGACCTTGAGGCCCGCGCGCCGAGCTGCTTCGACCGCCTGCTGCTTCGTTGCCCACAGGCCCTCGGCGCGGGTATGCTCGTACGCCGCGTCGTCGGTCCCATCGAACTGCAGGTAGAGGGCGTCCACACCCGCCTCCTCGAGCGCTTCGGCGAACCTGGGCCGGTTCGCCACCAGGACGCCGTTCGTGTTCACCTCGATGTGCGAAAACCCCTTGGCCCGCGCCCGGCGGACGATCGTGAGGATCTCCGGGTGCACGGTCGGTTCGCCGCCGCTCAACTGCAGCGGCGCCGGACCCTCCAAGGACGCAAGCGCCCCGTCGAGCATCTGGTCGACCTCGGCCACGTCCCGGTGCTTCTGACCGGGGCCGCTTCCGGCAAAACAGTACGGGCATTCCAGGTTGCACGCGTCGGTGATCGGCAACACGGTCACGCAGCGGCGCGACGCCGGGTCCCCACCGCAGCCCGGCGTACCGGGCGCGCAGCACGCGCCGTCCCCGGACGCCTCCGCCGTCGTCTCGACCTGCATCACCCAGCGGTAGTGTTCCGGGTCGGACCAGAACGGACTCGTCGTCGTCCCATGCTCGGGACAATGCCGCCGCAGCTCGACCCGGCCGTCCGCCTCGAAATAGGCGCCGTCCACCTCGGCCAAGCATTCCGGACAGAACGCCCGCGTCGTGTCCAGCAGTACGTCGCCGACACCCAAAGCCATCGGACGACGACCCGGCACGCGCGTGATAAGGATTCCCTTGTACCAAGGAGACCTGGCCACCCAAAAGCTCTATGGCGCGGGTCGGATGGTGCCCGTCGTGCGCGTCGACATCGTCGGAGCCGGACCCGCCGGCCTCGCCGTCGCCCTGAACCTGTTGGACGGGGAGAACTCCGGCCGCTTCAACATCCACGTCTGGGACCGCAAGACCGACGTCGGCACGACCCCCTGCGGCGAAGGCCTCCACGAACACCGGCTCGAGCTCCTGCCCGGCTTCGACTCCCGCCCGTACGTCGGGGCCCTCCTCGCGGGGGTGCGCGTCGACGCGCCCGGCGCCCGGACGCTCTTGTTGGATGAGCCGTGCGCCACGATGCGCCGCTCGGAGTGGATCCCGGCGATGGCCGCCCACGCCGAATCGAAAGGCGTCCAATTCCACTTGGGCACCATGCTCGACGAGGCCGCCGTCCGCGACCTTCCCGGCGACGTCGTCGTCGGCGCCGACGGCCCCAGCAGCCGGGTGGCCCGCGTGGTCGGAAACGAACGACGGTACGCCCCCGCCACCCAGATCCGCATCGACGCGACCGAAGACTTCGACAGCCGGCTCATCTTCCGCTGGGACCCGGGATACTCGAAAGACTACGCCTGGCTCTTCCCCCGC
>CAZXJU010000046.1:0-6479 GCA_964641035.1 uncultured Halobacteriales archaeon
CGGTTCACCCGGGACATGGATCGCATCCATCACGCGATCGCCGTCGGGCGGCGCGACGGCCGCCGGGCCTTCACGTAGGCGCCGCGTCCTTTTCGTCGGTACGATCACCAGTCAAGCGGTCCGGCCCGGCTTCGTCGGCCAACCCGACGACGGCACGAAGTCGCTCCAGATAGGCCCGGAAGGCGTCGTCGCCTTCCGGTGTGATCCGGTATTCGAGTTGGAACCCTTGCGGCGTCAACGCCCGGCCGATTCGCAGGAGCCCGGCCGCCTCCAGCCGGCCCGCGTGGCTTGCCAGGTTCCCGTCGGTCAGGCCCAACCGGTCGCGTAGCCACGTGGCGCGCGTGCGGCGGTTGCGGTAAAGCATCGCCATGATCCGCAGGCGCGTCCGCTGGTGGATGCGCGGGTCCAGGTCAGGCACGTCGGGCATGTGGCGCCTCACGCCTTCAGCGCGAAGTAGAGCCCGGCGAGGGTCTGGCCGACCAGCACGAGGCCGGGCGCCAGGAAGCTGAAGACGGCGTACCCGAGGTCACGGTCGTCCCCGATCGCCACCGATCCGACCACGGTCGCCAGCACGTACGTGGCGCCCAGGATGTACCATGCCCAACGCTCCGACCGGTCGGTGCATGCCCAGCCGAACGCTCCGACCAGCAAGTAGACGGCGCCGATGACGCCCAACGCCACGGCCGGTTCGACCCAGGGGCCGTCCACAAGCTCCATCACGAAGATCCCGCCTGGGATTAGTACCAGAAACAGCACGAGCCCGACGACGAGGTCCCTGCGGGACAGGTTGGACGGCACGACCAGGCCGACGGAGCGCCACAGCACGAACGTCGTCAGCATCCCCAGTGCGATCCACGGCGCCCACGCGAACGCGAAGAGGACGCGTGGAACGGTCGGTTCCAGCTCGGTCAGCACGCCGAGGAAGTTGTATGTGACGAACACGCCGGCCACGGCCAGACCCCAGATGAACCAGGTGATCCCCGTCGCCCGCTTCTCCAGGGCGGCGTGCAGATCGTCGAGGCTGCCGAGTTCCTCCAACGCCTGCCGGCCGGTTAGTTGTGCGTTCTCCGCTGGCATTTCTACCACCGATCTCGGCAAGCACGACGGAGGTTAAGGGCGCGCGGGTTCTCTGCGGCGCAAAGCCATCACTCGATCTCGACGAGGATCTTCGCCGCTTCCACGTTGTCGCCCTGTTTGCAGTTGACGGCCTTCACCATCCCGTCGACGGGGGCCGTCAACTCGTTCTGCATCTTCATCGCCTCCAGGACGACCAGACCCTGGCCTTTCTGGACCTTGTCGCCCGCCTTGACCATGACGTTGACGACGCGTCCGGGCATCGGCGGTTTGACGCGTGCGCCCTTCTCGGCGGCCGCTTCCTTCCGTTTGCCCAACAGGGCCGGGCGGGCCTTCTGGATCGTGAAGTTCTGCTCCTCGCCGTTGACGTACACACGGCCTTGGATCAGCTCGATGGAGTAGCTCTTTCCGTCCACGTCGACGATGACGCGGTTCCCGTACGGCGTCGTCTCCACCTTGAACTCCTTCTTGCCGACACGGGCGGTCGCCGCCTCCGGGTCGAAATCGACGTCGAAGGCGTGGTCCGCGTCCATCGTAATCTCATAGCGGACCATCACGCACCCCTCCGGAGCGATTCGCGGCGTGCGGCGAGCCGCCACGGGGACGCGCCGCCGTCGCTGCGGACGGCCGCCGGGCCCGACGTGAGCCTGGAGTGCCGTCGGGCGTATTCGCTGGCGCCGCCCGGCTGCGTCTCCAACGCCGCCATGATGGCGACCGCCAACCGCTGCGTCTCCTCGTCTTGGATCGCCTTGACCTCGAGCATCTGGTCGAGGATCTGGCGTTCCTTGACGAATTGGGTGGAGATGTCGCCGGCCTGGAACGCCTCGTCCTGCATGACGACCTTGTGGAACGGGATCGTCGTGGTCAGGTGTTCGATCTCGTATTCGGAGAGGGCGCGTCGCATCCGTTGGATCGCCTCGTTGCGGTCCCGTCCCCACGTGATCAGTTTGGCGACCATCGAGTCGTACGCGGACGGGACCTCGTAGTCGGGCTGAAGCAGGCTGTCGACGCGGACACCGAAGCCGGACGGCGCCTGATAATAGCCGACCTTGCCCGGCGTGGGCATGAAGTCCTTGTACGGGTCCTCGGCGTTGATGCGGCATTCGATGGACCATCCGCGCGGGTCCAGGTCCTCCTGCGAATATCCGAGTTCCTCGCCGGCGGCGATCCGGATCTGTTCCCGGACGAGGTCCACCCCGTAGATCATCTCGGTGACCGGGTGTTCGACCTGCAGCCGCGTGTTCATCTCGTTGAAGTAGAACGCGCCGTCGCTCCAGATCATCTCGACGGTGCCGGCGTTCGTGTAGCCGACAGCCTTCGCCGCGTCGATCGCGACCTTGCCCATCTCCTCGCGCTGTTCGGGCGTGATGACCGGCGACGGCGCCTCCTCGATGAGTTTCTGGTACCGCCGCTGGATGCTGCATTCCCGCTCGCCGTAATGCAGGTAGTTGCCGTGCTCGTCGGCCAGCACCTGGATCTCGATGTGGCGCGGCCGGTTGAGGAACTTCTCGATGAAGATCGAGTCGTCGCCGAAGGCGGAATCCGCGACGGCCTTCGCCGCGTTGATCGTCTTCTCCAGGTCGTCCTTGGTCTCGGCCACCAGGATTCCCATGCCGCCTCCGCCGGCGGCGGCCTTGATGATGACGGGGAACCCAATCTCGTCGGAGAGCGCCTTCGCCTCGTCCATGTCCTTGATCGGGTCGATGCCGCCCGGCGTGACCGGCACGCCGTGCTCCTGCATCGTGCGTTTGGCGGCCGTCTTGTTGCCCATCATGTCGATGGCTCCGGCCGGCGGTCCGACGAACTTGATGTCGCGTTTGTCGAGCGCCTTCACGAACGCCGAATTCTCGCTCAGAAACCCGTAGCCCGGATGGACGGCGTCGCACGCGTTCTCGTGGGCGAGGTCGGCGATCTTGTCGATGGCCAGGTATGTCTCCTTGGCCGGCCCGTCGCCCAGGTAGTACGCCTCGTCGGCCACCTTGACGTGCAGGCTTCGGCTGTCCTGCTCCGAGTAGACGGCGGCGGTCCGGATCCCCATCTCGCGCGCGGTACGCAGCACTCGAAGGGCGATCTCGCCGCGGTTGGCGATCAGGACCTTGTCGAACATCGGGTTACGCGGTCTCCTCGGCAGGTGCGGTCTGGCCCTCCCGGATCTCCCGTTCCGTCGGCCGGACGGCCGTCACGAGGCCGGTCACGCCCAGCACCTTCAGCATGTCGAAGGCCAGGAAGGGGAACACCGTGAACCGCATCAGGTCGACGAAGGCGAGCGGTCCGAAATCCAGGATCTGCCACATGACGGCGAAGCCGAGCACGCCGACGACGTACAGGCCGAGGATTCCGAGCACGTTGCCGAGGAACAGTTCCACCCGCTCCCGGCGCGCCTTGGTGGTCAGCGCCAGCCAAAGGCCGCCCACGGCCAATACCGCCATGATCGCCAGCAGGAGCCCCAGCCACGGGTTGGCCAACGGGACCTCGCTCGCCGTCAACGGGGCGAACTGGTAGTCGGCAGCCGACGCGACGAAGTAGACGTCCACGGCGATGATCGCGAGCACGGCGGCGCCGACGAGCGTGGCCAGCGTCACCAGCGACCGACGCGTGGCCACGTCTCGGGCCTCCATCACCCGGCCGACGATCCACGCCTGCAGCGGGAAGCCGACAAGGTAGCCGGCGGACAACGCGCCGGCCCCGATGGCGCCAGTGAAAAGGTCTACGCCGCGCAGGAACTCGAAACCTTGGCCGGAGGCCCAGGCGCCGGCGAACACAGGCAGGCCGACGAAGCCCATGAGGAAGTACATGCCACCGGAGACGGCGCCCCAGCGGCTTCCCAGCAGCGCGCCCATCAGCGCCGCCCCGAACACCTGGCCGGAAAACGGCACCGGCGTAAGCGGCGTGTAGAAGCTAATCTGCGCGAGCGCCCCGGTCAGCAGGGCCAGCGCGAGCGCCGCGCCGAACCGGACGGCGGTCTCGTGCCCGCTCGCCCATTGCTGCATCCGGGCGTACACCTCGTACCGGAACCGCCGGTAATCGTCCACGAACGTCCCTTCGTTCTCGTATGCAACCTCCATCGTTTCCCTCCGGTTCGATGCTCAGTGTAGCCACGCCAAAGCGTAGGCGTAGTTATCCCTTGTCCACGAGTCGACGTCGATCGCCTCGGCGTCGAAGTCGTCGAGGCACGCGCGCGCCGATTCGCCCAGTTCGACCGTCACGTCGTCGCCGTCGAGCGACATGACGCGTACGCTCTTCAGGCTCAAGGCGAAGCCTTGGCCGAGCGCCTTGAGTACCGCTTCCTTGATCGTCCACAGGCGCAGCTGCATCTCGGCGCGGTCGCCGCCGGACCTCTCGTGGGCGTCGATGAGCGCGATCTCGTCCTCGGTGAAGGATTCCGTCTCGAAGCCCTTGCCCTTGGGTTCGATCTTGTCGAAGTCGACGCCGACGTTCTTCACGGCGTCGCCCGCGTGGACGGCGAGCGCCACTGCGTACGGGCCTTGGTGGCTAATCGTGACGAGAACGTCCTTGCCGTGTTGGCTCTGGACCTCCGGCCGGCCGGTCTCCAGGCGACGGATCTCGACGCCGCGCGCCTCCTTGACGGGCCGTCCCAACAAGAGCGCCACCGCCTCCTTGGCCGCCAGGCGGCCCAGGAAGAACTCGCGCGAACGCTTGTCGTTGCGGTACCGCTCCTGGTCTTTCCGTTCCCCTTCGGTGAGTGCCGAAGCCGGGCTTACGTCGAGTTCGCGGACCTCGTCGTCGTTGACGAGGACCGCGCGCGCCCCGTCCAACGGCACGGGCAGGTCGTGTCCCCAACGCGACCGGTACGTGGCCACGTCCGAGGGCGCCGTGGTCGCACCGACGGGGGCGTCGGTGTGGATCATCTCGTAATCCGTCAACGTCTCGAGGACCCGTCCGTCGGCCGTCTGGACGACGACGTCGTACACGCTGACGGCGTCGGCTGTGCGCTTGTACGTCGCCACGGCCACGACCTCCTCGCCCTCTTCGGCCGTGCCGTAGAATCGCCCGCGGCCGATTCGGCGCGGCAGCGCCATGCGGTCATGCCGGAAGATCCCGTGGCCGCCGGCGGTCTGGAACGCGAGTTCGCGCACCAACGGCGCCGTCGCCAAGGACGCCGCCTTCTCGGAAGCGCCCATCAAGGGCGCCGACGGCCAAGCGAACCGGCCGACGGCGACGGCGTCGTCGTCGGTCAAGTCGAGTCCGGCCAGGACCTGGAAACTGGGACCATGGAAAAACCGTTCGTACACGTCGGACGCCTCGGCGGTCCGCGTCGCTTCGGGCACCTGGGCCGTCTTCGGCTCCGTCGGCGCCTCGGCTGAGAATATGAGGGTTCCTGTGAAGTGGAGTTTCGGGGCGCCCAACGCCTGGCCTTGGGCGTTGACGAACTGGCTCTCCAGCCGGCAGTCGACCTCCGTGACGCCGTCCTCCTGGTCGGCGACCTGGCAGACGATGGTGGCGTCCACCGGGCGCCGCCGCAGCAGTTTGAGGGGAAGCAGGTACTCCATGTCGCGCACGCCGACGAAGCGTTGCCCGTCGCCGGCCAGCTGCGCTGCGGCCTGCGCGAACGCCTCCACGCCGAACACGCCGGGCAGGTACGGGGTCCCGTCGATGGCGTGGTCGTCGAGGTACGGGTCCTCGTCGGCATCCAGGTGCAGCCGCGCCACGATGCGGTCGTCGGAACGCTCCGTCACCTCGGCCAGGAGGACGGCTTGGGTGCCGGCGGTTTCCTTGTCCACGACGAGGACCTGCTGACCGCCGTCCGTCTTTTTCGCGGCGACCGGTGGTTCCGCCCGCGTCTTGGCGGCTCCGTCGCCGTTGCCCGTCGGCGGCTGTGTCGGCTCCGGCGGTTCGAAGGCGCCTTCGTCCGCGAGTTTTCCGAGCTGGGCTGCGACGACGATCTCGGGGTCGCGGGTGCCGTGGGCGATCTCATCGAGGAACCGGGCCACGCCCTGGTCGAGGGGGATCGGCGTCACGCCGATCGATTCGAGGACCGTCATGATGCTGCCGCGTGTCGCCATGCCCTTGTCGGCCCAGGCGCTCCAATCGATGGTCGTGGCCGCAAAGTCGTCGCCGCGGTCCTGCCGAAGCCGGAGACTGAGCTTCGCCAACGCGTCGTTGGCGGCCGAGTAGTCGGCTTGGCCGGCGTTTCCGAACCGGCCGGCGACGGATGCGAACGTGACGAAGGCGGCGACCGGCTGGTCTTCGGTGGCGGCCAACAGGTTGCGCGCTCCGCGGACCTTCACGTCGTACACGAGCGCGAAACTTTCCGGCTTCTTGTCGACGATCTGCTTCGACTCTTCGACGCCGGCGGCGTGGATGATCGCGGTGACCGGTCCGAAGAGCTTGGTGCCGAGTTCGACGGCGTTGGCCACGTCGTCGGTGTCGAGGACGTCGCCGGC
>CAZXJU010000046.1:6579-11539 GCA_964641035.1 uncultured Halobacteriales archaeon
TGGTGCCGAGTTCGACGGCGTTGGCCACGTCGTCGGTGTCGAGGACGTCGCCGGCAACGTAGAGCGCGTCCCCGCCCGCGTCTTGGCAGGCGGCGACGGTCCGGTGCGCCTCGATGCTCTTGGTGGTCTTGGAGAACTCCTTCTCGACGGCGACGGGGGTCGGCCGTTCGCCGCTCGCCTTCATCGCATCGATGATCTCCTGCTTCTTCTCGGCCAGCTCGTCCTCGCCCAGTTCGGCCAGGCGTTCGACCTGGTCGACGAGCTCGGTCCGGCCCAGCAGGATGAACTTGCACTGGTACTCGCGGGCCAGCGCCTTGACGATCTCGCTGGTGATCCCTTGGGCGCCGCCGGGCACGAGCAGCACGTCATCGGTGCCGAGGTCCAGGCCGGTCTCCTCTTCGACGGTTTCTTCCGGGAAGAGCCGGAGGGTGCCTCGGCCGTCCCGGGTCCCGATTTCGACCGGTCCGCCGGTTCGGCTGAGCTCTTGGATGAGGATCTTGGTGCGGGTGGAGGGTTCCGTTCCCGGTGCGACGTCCACGACGCGGACGCGGGCGTCCGGGACTTCGCGTTGGACGGCTTTCGCGAACCCGGCGACGGCGCCATGCGTCGGGTCGATTGGCGTCTCCCGCGAGAATCCGAAGTCCCCGCCGAGCGCGGTGGAGACGCCGAACGTCTGGATGGTCTGGTCGCCGGAAAGAAGCGCTTTCACGAGGTGGAAGGCGCTGCGGACCAGGCCGTCGCCTTCCTCGGGAAGGAGGCCGGATCCGGCCACCGGGTCGGGAAGGAGGAAGATGATGCCGTCGACGGGACCGTCCTTTGTCCAGGCGGTGACGCGTTCGTCGGCCTCGTCGAGGGTCTCGGGCAACGCGTCCATGGTCTCGATGCGCGCGCCCGCGGACGTCAGCGCGTCGGCGGCCGCCTCGTTGGCGCCGGGTGCGTAGAGGAGGATCCGTTGGTCCTTGACGGCCTCGGGGTCGGGTTCGTCGGCGTGTCCCAGGGGCGCGTACCGGACGACGTATCGCGTGGTGGCCGAGGCGTCGGGCCTCTTGGCCGGCGTCGTGTCCGTCGTCGCCGCGGGTGCCGTGACGGCCTCGGCGGCCGCCGGTGCGGATTTCGATGCGGCGCCGTTTCCGTTGCCGTGTTCGACGACGAACTGGGCCACGCGGTCCAAGGTCGGGTAATCGCTGATCTGGATTCCTTCGACGGGTGGGATGCCGAACCGTTCGCGCACCTCGCCGAAGATCTCTGCCTGCTTCACCGTGTCGATTCCGAGGTCGGCCTCGAGGTCGAGGTCCGGTTCCAACAGGTCGGCGGGATATCCGGTCTTCTCCGCGACGAGCGCCGTGACGGTCTCGAGCGCCTCTGCCTTCTCGGTCGGCACGGCTGCCCCGTCGCCGCTTGCCTCCGGTGCCGTGGGCGCTTCGGGCGTCGGCGGTTCCGCGGGGGTCGGTTCCTCGGGTTCCGCCTGCGTGGTGGCCGTCGGTTCGGGTGTGGCCGTCGTCTCGGTCCCACCGAGGCGTGTCGCGATGTAGTCGACGATCCGGTTGATGGTGGGGTAGTCCTTGAGCTGCAGCCCCTCTTCTTGCGGGAGGCGGTAGTGTTCGCGCAGTTCGCCGAACAGTTCGGCTTGCTTGACGGTATCGATGCCGAGGTCGGCCTCGAGGTCGAGGTCCGGCTCGAGCATGTCCTTGGGGTAGCCGGTCTTCTCGGCGAAGAGGTCGAGCAGTCGGTCCAGGATCTCCTCGCGGTCCGCGTCGCCGGCGACTGTACTCGCGGGCGGCTCGGCCGTTGTCGGCACGGGGCTCGGCGTGGTTTCCGGTTCCGGCGCCGTCGTCGGGGTCGGCGTTTCCGGTTCCGGGCTCGGTGTCCGTTCCGATGCCGGCGTCGTCGCGGGGGCCGCGCCGCCCGCGAGACGGCTCTGGATGTATTCGACGATGCGGTTAATCGTCGGGTAGTCCTTGAGCTGCAATCCTTCCTCTTGTGGAAGGCCGTAGTGTTCGCGCAGCTCACCGAACAGTTCGGCTTGCTTGACCGTGTCGATGCCGAGGTCGGCCTCCAGGTCGAGGTCCGGCTCCAACATGTCCTTCGGGTACCCGGTCTTCTCGGCAAACAGGTCGAGCAGACGCTCTCGGACCTCGTCGACTGACGCGGAGGACGCCGCGGCGGACGCCGTTTCGGCCGCCGGTTCCTCGGCCTTGGCCGGCGGCGTGGGCGTCGGTGCCGGTTGGGCCCCGTCGCCCAGGCGGCTGTGGATGTATTCGACGATCCGGTTGATGGTCGGGTAGTCCTTGAGTTGGAGTCCCTCTTCTTGCGGCAGGCCGTAATGTTCACGCAGTTCGCCGAACAGCTCCGCTTGTTTGACCGTGTCGATGCCGAGGTCGGCCTCGAGGTCGAGGTCCGGCTCGAGCATGTCCTTGGGGTAGCCGGTCTTCTCGGCGAAGAGGTCCAACAGGCGTTCTCGGATGTCGTCTTGGCTTGATCCGGCCGCCGCCGGCACCGTCGGCGTGGGCGCCGCGGACACCGGCTCCTTCGGCGCGGGCTGCGGCTTCGTCGTCTCGGCCGCTTGCATCGGCCGGTGCATCGTGGTCTTTACGCGTAGCGTACGGTTGACGACCTCGAGCTCCGGCTTCTTCTGGCCGCTCATCGCCGTCAGCCACGCTTGATACTTCGTCGGTTCGACGATGCGTTTCTCGTCGCGGCTGCGGAGCTTCAGGAAGGTCATCCCGATCTGGCTGCCGAAGCCGGCGGACAGGCGCAGGGCGTACTTCACGTCGTATTCGCCGCCCTTGCTGAGGTTGAGGTCGCCCAGCTCCGGGTCGGGTTCCTTGAGGTTCGCGATGGGTGGCACGCGGCCGCGTTGCAGGCTCTTGATGGCGATGGCGTCCTCGATGGATGCGCCCATCGGGTGGCCGGTGAAGCCCTTGGTGTTCGAGATGACGACCTCGTTGGCGTCGTCGGCGAACGCGCGGCGCAACGCCAGGATCTCGGCGGCCGCCGAGCCGCCGCGCGCCGGCGTGTACGTCTCGTGGCTCATGAACAGCAGCTCCTTCGCGATCTGGGACCGGGAGACGCCGAGGCGCTCCTCAACGGTGTCCATCAGGCGGTCCATGATCGTCGCTACGTGGTCCGTGTCGAGGCGGCTGCCGTGGAAGGCGCTGTTGGCCACGACGTTGGCGATGACCTCGACGATGCCTTCCTGGCCGCGCGCCTTGACCTCCTCTTCGGCTTCGAGGACCAGCCCGACGCCGCCCATGCCGACGATCATTCCGTGGCGCCGACGGTCGAACGGCAACGCGGCGTCCTCCACCTTCTTCTCGGTGGTGGCCGCGCCGGCGGCGAGGAACCCGGCACCGAACCATGCGTTCGCCGGCTCCTGGGTGATGTCGTCGCCGCCGACCACGAGGACGCGTTTGCACCGGCCCGTCCGGATCCAGTCCTCGGCGATCGACAGGGCCATCGTGGTCGAGGAACAAGCGCTGTTGACCTGCGTGTTGGGGCCCTTGGCCTTGATGAGTTGCGCCAATTGGCTGTGGCCCATCGAAAGGACGTGGAACAGGAAGCGGCGGTTGAACTCGAAGACGTCTTCCTTGCTCGTCTCGCCCTGCCGGGAGCCGACGTGGCGCGTGAACCAGTCGGTCAGCTTCCGGCGGACCTCCGTGTCGCGCACGGTCTGGATCGCTTCCGCGTAGATCTCCGCCAGTTCGTCGAAGCTGGCGCCCGCGTTCTTCGAGGCGAAGTAGTCGCTGATCGTCTCGATGAGGCGGACGTGGCCGGGGAAGGCGCTGGCGAAGACGACGCCCGTCTCCTCCTGCAGCGGAACGGGAAGGACCCAGCCTCCGGGCAGGAACTTGCCGGTCGTCGTCTTGACCATGCTCTGCACCAACGGGATGCCGGCGTCCCGGAGCCCTTCGATGCCGGAGGCGATCGCCAAGGCGCTGGACACGTCGAGCGCCTCGATGAGATCCTGGTCGATGCCGAAATCGCGTCCCAGGTCGAAGTCGCCGCTCTGCCCCATCAGGTGCAGGACGTTGTTCAGGTCGTGGATCGTCTCGAACCGGTGGTCGCCGGTGGCGCTCTTGACCAGCCGCACGATGTTCTTGTCGACCATGCCGCGCCGCGTCGACTCGTCGAGGGGTTCGATGTGGTTCTTCCCTTCCAGCATCCGGTCGATGTTGTCGTCGGAGAACACCGCTTTGTCCTTGCCGGGCGTGCCAAGCCCCACGCCGGTGATCAGCAGCCGGTCGAGGTTCAGACCGAGCTCCTTGACCCGCGCCACGATCGCGTCCGCCTCGTCCCCATCCGTCGCACGCGGGCCGTTGTTGGCCGCGGCGGTGGGTGCTGGTGCGCTCGTGGTCGCCTTGGCCGCCGGCGGCTCGTAACGTCGCTTTCCCGCGCGGAACGCCTCGGTGGTCGTCTGGGCGTCCAAGGGGTCGGGGAACTTGACCGGGTAGCCCCATGCGGCCATGAGCGCCAGGGCGTCGTGGAAGTGCCAGAAGCCGCCCTTCTTGGGGTGGTTCGTGGCGGCCGCGAAGAATTGTTCGCCCTCGAGTACGTTGCCGCAGAAGGCGGTGAGGGTCCGCTTGGGGCCGACTTCGATGAAGACGCGGGCTCCGTCGTCGAACATGCGCCGCACTTGTTTCTGCCATTCGACGGGCGCGGCGATCTGCTGGGTCAGGATGTCGATGACGTCGTCCTTGACGTCGCCGTCGGACGGGTAGTAGTCGGCGGTGACGTTGGTCAGGATCGGCACCTTCGGCGCCTTGATGTCGATCTTCCGCAGCACGTTGGCGAACGGTTCGCGTGCCGGCGCGACGATCTCGGAGTGGAAGGCGGCGCTGACGTTGATGTGCTGCGCCTGGATTCCTTGCTTGTTGAACATCTCGACCGCCGCATCGACGGCGTCGGAGCCGCCGGCGATGACCGTTTGGACCTTGCAGTTCTTGTTGGCCGGGATGACGTA
>CAZXJU010000047.1:0-11401 GCA_964641035.1 uncultured Halobacteriales archaeon
TACGGCGACAGCTCCCTCAACTTCATGCTCATCATTCGCGTCAACCACTACGTGGACCAATACTACACCCTGCACGAGATGCGGAAAATGGTGTACCACGCCTTCAAACGCGAAGGCATCGAGATCCCGTTCCCACACCGGACCCTCTACCTGCGCCAGGAGGGCGCCGAGGCGCCACTCCGGTTCAATGTCGGCGGCGACGGGGCTTCGGAACCATCCGGAAAGCCTTATGAAGCCGACACTGAGTAGTCGGGCCGTAGGCGGTCGCCCATGGGTCGTTTCTCCAACAGTTGGAAGGTTTTCAAACAGAGCTTCGGCGTCCTGAAGAAGGACAAGGAGCTGCTGCTCCTGCCGGTCTTCAGCGGGATCGCGAGCCTCATCGTGGTGGCCTCGTTCCTGTTCCCCGCGTATTTCGGCGGGTTCTTCGACGCGATGGCCAACCGCGTCACACCCGACCAGATCGACGAGACGGTCGAATACGTGGCGCTCGGCCTCGCGTTCCTGATGTACCTGCTGTTGACGTTCGTGACGATTTACTTCACCAGCGGCATCATGTACGCCGCCAACCTTCGGCTCGAAGGCAAGAACCCGACGCTGGGCGACGCCCTGAAGGGCCCCAGCAAGAACCTCGGCAAGATCTTCCTGTGGTCCGTGTTCGTCGCCACGATCAGCCTGATCCTACGGGCGATCGAAGCGTTCGTCCGGGACCGGTTCGGCAACGTGGCCGGCATGATCTTCGGGTTCCTGGCCGGCGCCGCCTGGTGGATGGCGACGTATTTCGCCATCCCGGTGGTCCTGTTCGAGAGCAAGAACGTCGGGCCGGCGCTCAAGCGGTCCACCGGCCTCTTCAAGGAGCGGTGGGGCGAGAGCCTGATCGGCGAGTTCGGCCTCGGCATCGCCATCTTCCTGCTGAACCTGGTGACCATCCCGATCGCGTTCGTCGGCTTCTACCTGCTCGGCGTCAGCCTCTACTTGGGGATCGCCGTGCTCGTCGTGGCCGGCCTCTACGTCGTCTTCATCAACATCATGTTGGCGCCGGCGCTCAACGCCATCTACAAGACGGCGCTCTACCGGTATGCGACGACGGGCGAATCGGTGGCCGAGTTCTCGCCGGACGTCATCCAGAACTCGTGGCGGCCTCGCAAAGGCAAGGGTGCGCAGCCGACGTATACCGCGCAGTAGCCGTCACTTGAGCCGGCCGACGAGCTTCCGCATCGACTTCTCACGGCTCGTCTGCGTCTTCAAGTACGCCTCGTCGCGCGTGCCGCGCGCCACCAGCACCAGGACGCGTCCGGCGCGTGTGCGCCCGGTCCGGCCGCGGCGTTGGATGGCCCGGATTTCGCTGGGGACGGCCTCGTAGAAGACGACGAGGTCGACCTGCGGGACGTCGATGCCTTCCTCGCCGACGCTGGTGGAGACCAGGACGCGGAAGTCGCGGTCGCGGAACCGCGTGAGCACGTCCTGTTGCTCCTGTTGGCTCATGCCGGTGCCGGAGCCGCCGCGTCCCTGGCCGACGAACCGTTCGGCCTCGATACCGCGGCGGTTGAGCTCCTCGTCGATCGTGTCGACCGTGTCGCGGTATTGGGCGAACACCATCGCCACGGCGTCCGGCTTCGCGTCGAACAACGCGTCCAACGCGGCCGCCAACGCATCCATCTTCGGGTGGCTCGATTCGATTCCCTTGTCCAGGAGCGTGCGGACGTCGACGATGCGGGGGTCGTTGAGGAATGCGTTGTCGGTGCGTTTCTTGTCCTTCTTGGCGGCCAACCGGTCGAGGTGGCGTCGCAACGGTTCCAGGCCCTGCGTCTCCAGGAGTTCGAGTGCCAGGTGGGCCTGCAGCGCGACCTGGGCGGCGTGGAGGCCGCCGAAAACCTTCGAGTCGCGTTGGCCTTGGCCGAGCTTCTGGCCGAGGGCCTTGGTGAGCCGGACGAGTTCCTTCTTGGAGGCGCCGTAGCTGCGGTCGCCCTTTACGAGGCCGAGTTTTCGAAGCGTCTCGATCTTGTCCTGCAGCACGCCGTCGAGTTGGCGTTGTACCCGCCGGATCGATGCGGGCAGGTCGACCATCCGCCATTCGATCTGCGTCTGCTGCACGTACGGGGCGACGTCCGCGTGGCGTTCGTCGCGGTGCAGGACGTGGCCGAGGCCGAGCGTAGTCTGGACCTCGGCGATGCGTCGGCGGTCGGCGCCGGGGCTGGCGGTGAGGCCGACGACGCGTGCCTTGGGGTTCTGGAAGCGCAGATGGTGGGCGATGGGGACGTAGGCGTAGTCGCCGACCGCGTGGTGCGCCTCGTCGTAGAGGACGAGGTCGGCGCGGCCTAGGTCGTAGCGGCCTTCGTCGAGGTCGTTCCGGATCGTCTGCGGGGTGGCCACGACGATGCGTCCGGTCCCCCAGCGTTCGGCCCGTTGGTCCGGGGCCACCGAGCCGGAGAAGAGGTCGATGAGGCCCTCGTCGCGGAGGAAGCCCTTGAGCGCGTCGGCGTGCTGCTGCGCCAGCGGCCGCGTCGGCGCCAACATGAGCACGGTGCGCGCGCCGCGTTGGAGGCTCTCGGCGATCACGAGCGCCGCCACGACCGTCTTGCCCAGGCCGGTCGGAAGGACGACCAACGTGTTCTTCTGAAGGCAGTCGCGGGCGACCTGCGTCTGGTAGTCCCGCGCCTCGATGGTGCCTGGCTTCAGGTACGGGTGGTCGATGTGGCCGTCCCGTTGGGGGAAGGGGTCGTCGTCGGCCGGTTCCGGCACGGCGCCGTCCATGCCGGTTCCTTGTTATAAGCTCCCGTCGTCGAGGGCGGAGACGAGCGCGTCGCGCGCAGCTTCCATGACGCGGTCGTGGCCCCATTTCAGGATGCGGCGGCCGCCGGGCAACCGGGCCAGCAGCAGCGGGATCCGGTGGGTCGGTGTGGCGCGGAACTCGAAGTCGAGCTGTGTGCGTGGCGTGCCGTCGTCGTCCGGGTCCAGCGGTCCGAGTCGGCATTCGCCGTGGCCTTCGAGGTCGCCGTCGGCGTCGATGCGGATCGTCCGGTGCGTGTCGAGTCGGGTGACGCGGGTGGTGAACCGGAGTTCGGTCCGGTAGGCGGCGTTTACGCGCCAGGTGATGGCGCCGCCCGGGACGAGGGGTTGGGCGTCGTTCCAGGATTCGGCTTGGACGCCTTGCCACCGGCCGACGAGCGCCAACGGGTCGATGAGGCGTCGCCAGACGCGGTGCACTCCGGCGGGGAGGATCCACCGGGTCGTGAGCTCAAAGGGCCGCATCGGGGCGTCCGTAGGCGGACGGCCGGGTTAAGCGTGGCTGCCGCACAATTGGCCGGTCTGGCCACAAACCGTATATAGCCGCCGCGCGGCTCGATGGGTGATGAATTCCCGGTGGGCCGTGGTCCCGGCGCTTCTGCTGTCCACGGTGGCGCTCAGCGGCTGCACCGGCGGCCTGCTCGGGCTCGGCACCGGCGTCCCCGTCGACGCGCCCGTCTGGGAGGCAGGCTATTCTTGGACGTACGAGGTCCGCTCGGAGTCGGTCTTCGGGTTCGCAGGCGCGGACGAGTCCGGCTTCGAGCCGCGCCAGGACGACTTTGAAGTCTCGTACCGGGTCACGAACACGTCGGAGCCGTTGGACGGCGTCGACGTGTACTACGTGGAGGCGTCGCAGAGTGTCGACGCGCCGCTTCGCGACCATCAGATCCAGGCGCTTTCCAAGGACGACCTGCAGCTCATCGGCCAGGCGTCGCGGTATTCGCACATGTACGAGGCGGCGCCGGAACCCGTGTACTTGGATTCGGCAATGATGCCGTACCATGGCCCGCCGCCGGTCGAGATACCGGACCCGTGCGCGGGCCGCACGCCCATCGAGCCGATCGACGAGGAGGAACGCATCGACGTGCCCCGGTTCCCGTTGGAACCCGGCCGGTCGTGGTCCGGCACGTGGATGGTCGAGGACGACTTCGGCTTCGTCTACACGGCCGAGATCCATGAGCCACGCCGCGTCACGGTGGCCGCCGGGACGTTCGAGGCGGTCCCCGTCGTCGTCGACCTACGCCCGATCGGGTTGCCGTTCGGCGGCGACTCGTTCGACATGGAGTTCCAAATGCAGAACTGGTACAGCCCGGAGGTCCGCTGGGACGTGAAGTCGGTGTTCGCGATGCGGATGACGGGGTCGTTCGGCGACGAGAGCGTCGACGCGCGGCAGCAGGTGACGATGGAACTCGTCGACCATTCCTTGGTCGCGAAGCCCGCGGAGCCGGCACCCTACGTCCGCAACGACACGGCGTACCGGTCCCGTCCGGTGTTCAACGTCGTGACCGACACGGAGTTCCCGGTGAACCTGGCCGACGGGCCGGTCTCGGCGTCGTTCGCCCTCGACGAGGGAGAGCGGAGGTATGGTCACTACGGCCGGGAAAGCTTCGCCTACGGCGCCGGGCCGGAAGTTCGCGCGGACCTGTCCGAGGTCGAGGCGCCGGACGCCTCGACGTATGACGTGGTGTGGCGACTGCTTCGCGACGGCGAGGTCGTGGCCGACTCGAAGGGCCCCAACCTGACCGTTGACATCGTGGACGGCGGCGGCTACCATCTGCAGCCGTTCGTGGTGCCCAAGGAGTGCGGCATTCCGACCCCGTCGGCGGGCAGCGTCGGGTTCGCCACGTTCTGGGAGCGTGCGTTCACCTTCGACGTGGGTCTTGGCGTGGACGAGCGGACCGACGGGCAGCCGTTCCCCGTCGACCGACCGTGGGCCTTAGGGTACATGCAGTGGACGATCGACCGGGATTACCCGCTGGGCACGGACAACGGCCAGCCCGTCGTCGTCGACCCGCACGGCCAGGCGCTCGAGTATCCCCAGGACTACTACGAGTATAGCGACGGCGAGGCCGTCTTCATCCCGGACCAGGAAGGCAACTGGACCGTGGCGTGGCAGGCCGAGGGCGTGTCGACCGGCCACACGGTGATCTTGACCTTGCGCGTCGACTACGGCGAGCGGTTCTACATCTGACGCCTGCGAACCCTTGAAATACCGGCCGGTTTTGTGCACGCCCGTCATGGGTGCGATCGTCGTGACGGGGGTCCCGGGCGTCGGCAAGACGACCGTCATGAACGCGGCGGCCGAAGCCAAGGGCTTGAAGGTCGTCGTGTACGGCAGCGAGATGTTCGAGGTCGCCAAGGAGAAGGGGTACGTGGAGCACCGCGACCAGATGAGGAAACTCGACCCCGCCAAGCAGCGGGAAGTCCAACGGTCCGCCGCCGAGACGATCGCCACGATGGGCGACGTCATCGTCGACACGCATTGCACCGTCCAGACGCCCAAGGGGTACCTGCCGGGTCTTCCGGTGTGGGTCCTCGAGGCGCTCAAACCGTCCTCGATCGTCCTGGTGGAGGCGGACGCGGACGAGATCTTCGGCCGGCGGAAGAAGGACGAGTCCCGCACGCGCGACCCGGACCCGCCGGAATCGATCGCCCGGCATCAGGAATTGAACCGGGCGGCCGCCATGGCGTACGCGGCGCTTACCGGCGCCACGGTCAGCATCATCATGAACCACGACGGCAAGGTCGACGAAGCGATCGAACAAGTGATGCCGGTGGTGGCGTAACGATGGCGTTGGAGAAGGAGCAGAAGCCGAGCTTCCCCCGCGGCCAGTTCCTGCAGATCCTCTTGTTCATGGCGGCGATCTTCGTCCTGTTCGACCAGCGTCTTCGGACGATGCTGGGCGACGCGGTCGGTTTCGTGCTCAACCCGATCATCGGGTTCGACCACCAGTTGCCCACGCTCACGATCCTCTTGGCCGCCGTCTTCATGGTCGGCGTGTCCACCGGCGTCCGCCACGTGTTCATCGACTGGATCAACATGGCGCGCATCCAGAACACGATGCGCTCCTACCAGAAGGCGTTGCGTCAGGCGCGCATGGAGAAGGACCAGAAGAAGGTCGAGAAGCTGCAGAAGGTCCAACCCAAGCTGATGGGGTTGCAAGGCGAGTTGAGTTCGGCGCAGATGAAGCCGATGGCCTTCACGTTCCTCGTGGTGATCCCGTTGTTCGCCTGGCTCAGCCAGTTCATCCTCGAGGTCCCCTACCCGTTCTTCACGGCCCCGTGGAACGACAAGATCGACATGTTCACGACCGAAGGCATCCTCTTCGGCACGAGCGTCCTGCCGCACTGGCTCCTGTTCTACACCGCGATCTCGATCCCGTTCGGCGCCATCGTCCAGAAAGGCCTGAAGGCGTTCACGTGGCGGGACAAGTGGCAACTGATCCACGAGCCGGCGCCCACGACGGCGGCGGAGTCGGGCGGCTCCGACGACAAGTCCGCCTGAACGGCTTTTTGTAGGCAGCCGGGGATGGACACCACCGTGGCCGAAGACGAGCAGGCACAGCGTTCGGTGACCGTGGGCGGGCTGCCCGGGACAGGCACGTCGACCGCGTGCAAGAAACTCAGCCAGGTCCTCGACCTGCCGTACCATTACGCCGGCCAGATCTTCCGCAGCATGGCCAAAGAACGGAACCTGACGCTGGCCGCGCTGGGCGAGCGGGCGGAAGCGGATTCCGCGATCGACCGGGAGATCGACGACCGCCAGGTCGAGCTCTTGCGCTCCGGGCCGGTCCTGCTCGAAGGGCGCCTGGCGGGCTACCTGGCGCACCGGGAACAGATTCCCGCGTTCAAGGTCTGGTTCCACTGCGAGCCGTACACGCGGGCGCAACGCGTCGTCAACCGGGAAGGCGGCGACGTGGAGGAACGCATGGCAGAGATGCGGGTCCGTGAGGCCAGCGAACGCAAACGCTACCGGCAATACTACGGATTCGACGTCTCCGACCTCTCCATCTACGACCTGGTCGTCGACACGACGGCGCGGTCGCCGATGCAGGTCGTGGAGGACGTCCACGATGGCTTCCACAAGGCGGTCCGGCCGCCACGCTGGTACGAGTTCTGGAAACGGTGACCGGCCGTGGCCACGCAAGCCGACGCAGCCCGAGCCCGCCCGGCCGACGCACTGGTGTACCTGTGGCGGCTGAGCCGACCCGAGGCCTGGATGGTCTCGATCCTCCCCATGTACGTCGGTTGGGTGCTCGCCACGCGCACCCTCGCCCCGGCGTTGGCGCAATGGGCCTCCTTCTGGGCCGGCGCCGTCGCCGACGGACGCAGCCTCGCCGAATTCCTCTACACGCTCCAGGCGACGATCCTCCTCAGCTTCGACCTGATCCTGGCGCTCGTGGCGATGGGCCCCCTCCTCTGGGCGGCGACGCTACTGATCAACGACGCCTACGACCTTCCCGGCGACCGCGCCAACCCACGCAAGGCGCGCAGCCCCCTCGTCCAAGGGCTGGTCTCCGCCGGGTTCGCCAAGAAGGCCGCCTACGCCTTCGCCGTGGCGACCGTCGCGGTCGCGTGGCTGGTCAACCTCACGTTCTTCCTTCTCATGCTGGCGAACCTGGTCCTCGCCTGGGCGTACAGCATGCCTCCGGTCCGGCTGAAGACGCGGCCGGGGATGGACCTCGCCGTCAACGCCGTCGGCATCGGGCTTCTCAGCGGGCTGGCCGGCTGGGCGGTCACGCGGCCGGTCGCCGAGTTCCCGTTCCTCTTCGCCGGCCAAGGCCTGCTGGTGGCCGCCGCGATCTACGTGTCGACCACGCTCGTCGACCATGAGGCGGACCAGGCCGTCGGCTACCAGACCCTCGCTACCCACCTGGGGCCCCGACGCGCCTACCGGATCGGCTTCACCGCGTGGATCGCCAGCAACGTCGGCGCGATCGCGTTCTCCGCTGCGGACACCGTCATCCCCCGCGCCATGCTGCCGATTCTCCTGATCTTTTGTCCGCTGCTCGTCTGGGAATACCACGCCTTCATCGGCCGCGCCCGCACGCCGGCCGGACGCATCGAGGGAATCGTTCTCTGCAGCCTCACGTTCCTTGCGGTGAATCTCGTGTTCGCGCTCATGTACACCGGGCTCTGGGAGGTATGACCCGGACGGGAAGGCGCGGCTCGGGTTCCGGCATCGGCCGGGTCTTCTTCAGGCGACTTTGCGCGAACGTCGTCTCGCGGCCATGGGGTCGTCCTTTCGCGCCAGACCGGGCGTCACGTCGCCTTGATGCACTTGTGGGGCGGTGGCGACGCGCGACGGGGATGGCGGACATTCATTGCTCGCCAGGTGACAGTCCAGGCGTCGACGTGATGGTGTGCGCCTCTGGTCCGCGACGTGCGGCGGAGCGGCCGTTGTCGTTAATCTCAGGCGTCCGTCCGTTTTTCGGACGGGGTCTGTCCCTCTGAAGACGACGGCTCGTTTCGTACACGAGGGCGCGGGGCGCTGGCTCCGGCTCCAAAAGCCTTCGGCGGCTGCCGTGGGCTGGGCGTCGGCGCGGACGTGGCTTTGTGGGTGGGTCCGGCGAGCGGGATGGAGAAGCAGAACGAGGAGCCATTGCCGGGTCCAGGGCTTTCGGCCCAGATGCGTCCGCCATGTTGCTCGACGATGCCGCGCGAGATGAAGAGGCCCAAGCCGGTTCCTTTCGCGGCCGTGCCTGTGCCTTCGTGCGGGCGAGCAAACGGCTGGAACAATTGTGCGATCTGGTGTGGCAACATGCCGACACCGGTATCCGTGACGCGCACGATTGCGGTACCGTCTCGCGACCTCGTGGATACGGTCACGCGCCCGCCCGAGGGTGTGAAGCTGATGGCGTTCGTCACGAGGTTGTGAAGGACTTGGTTCAGCCGGTTGGCATCCGCCATGGCGACGACGGGTTTCAAGTGTCCAGACGAGAGCGTGATCCCCTGCGCGGTCGCGATTTCGGCCAGGCTGTCGACCGTGTCCTCCACGAGGACGGCCAGGGGCACGTCGTCGAGTTCCAGGTTGAAGCGGCCGCTGTCGAGGCGTGACGCGTCAAGCATGTCGTGCACCAGGTTCCCCAACCGTAGCACGTTGCGTTCAATCACGGTCAGATGCTTGCGTTGGTCGGGCGTCAGGTCCGGGTCCTCGGTCAACACCTCCAGGTGGATGCGTACGGGCGTCAGCGGGGTGTTCAATTCGTGCGAGGCTTCGCTGATGAAGGTCTTCCTGACCTTCTCCAGCGCGGTAAGCCTTCGGACTTCCTCCCGTTCCGCAAGCATGGCCCTCTTGGCGGCCGCGGTCCGGTGGGCTTGGGTGATGTCGCGCTCGACGGCCGTAGAACCAGCGACCGTGCCATCCGGCGCGAGGATCGGGCTGATCGTGACCGAGGTGCGGATGATTCGGTTGTCCTTGCAACGGCGGACCGTCTCGAACGGCGGGACCCGCTCGCCGGCCTCGATGGCCCTCCGGATGCGCGCGTCCTCGTCGCGCCGTTCGTCGGGTACCATGAAATCCGCGATGGGGCGCCCGACAACCTCGTCGCGCGAGAAGCCGAACAGGCGGGCCGCACCTTGGTTCCAATCCGATACACGGCCGGCCTTGTCGGTGCCGACGATGGCGTCATCGGCGGCATTCACGACCGCGGCGAGCCGGGCGTTGGCCTCTTGCTGGCCGTGGACCGCCGTCATGTCTTGGATGAAGCCTTCGATGATGGGGCCATCGGGTCCTTCGATGACCTTGACGTTCATGGAGACCCAGACCCAGTCGCCCCGTTGGTGGCGCATGCGGGCCTTGATGGGTTCGGCCCCCGCGGCGCGGAGCATCCCTTCCACGGTGGGTTCGGCGTCTTGGGGATGCATGTGGGTCGCGATTGTAGGAGGATCGACCGCGAGCAGCGCCGCCTGGCTCTCGTACCCGAGGAGGTCCACGAGGGCGTCGTTGACCAGGAGCAGTCGCCCGTGGAGGTCGGATAGGAAGATGCCTTCCCGGCTGTTCTCGATGATGCTTCGGTACCGGGCCTCGGCCTTGCGTGTCTCGACCTCTAAGGTGCGTCGCTTCGCGCGATCGCGCAGCCCCACCACGCCGGCGGCCAGGTCGCCAGCGAGGTCTCGAAGGAACGCGACCTCCTCGAAGCCGAAGGCGTCCGGCTCCAGCGAGTGGACGGTCAGCACGCCCATGCCGTGGCGGCCGAGCTTCATGGGAAACGCGCAGGCGGCACGGTACCCGAAGAGCTTGGCATCCTTCCGTAGGACCTCCATCTGCGGGTCCGTGGGGATGTTCCGCGCGACAAAGGGTCGTTCTTCGGCGACGGCCTCTCCCGTCGGACCGTTGCGCTCCAGGTCGTTGTCCCACGTGATCTTCAGAGCCTGCAGGAAGTTGGTTTCGATTCCGGCGTGCCCGACCGGCCGGACGATTCGGTCGGGGGTCTCTTCGGCGATGCCGACCCAGGCCATGAGGTAGCCTCCGAAATTGACGAGCAGTCGGCACACCTCGTGGTACAGGACCTCCTCGTCGTACGACCGGATGATGGCTTGGCTCACGAGGCCGACGACGTGCCGGGTTCGGTTCACGCGGCGAAGCACTTCGGCCGCCACCATGACGTCCATCGCTCCGTCGGTGCCGGGGGCGAACGGAACGTCGATGGTCGCCGGCGCGTCCGCCTCGATCAGCAGCTTTGCAGCTGGCGGAATTTTTTCATCGCCGTCGGCCGACGCTACGTCCGTGTCGGCGGAGTCGTCTCCCGCCGGTGATGGTTGCTCCCCCGGATTCATCATAATACATTGGGGCGGTAGTCACCATAAGACACCCGTTGACCGAACATGTTCTACGGTCCTTGCGCCCGTCCAGCGCAACGGTCCGTTGCCCATCTCGGATTCCCACGCGTTCATCGGCCGCGCCCGCACGCCGGCCGGATACGGGATCGTCCTCTGCAGCCCCACCTTCCTGGCGGTGAACCTCGCGTTCGCGCTCATGTACACCGGCCTGTGGGGGGCCTGAACGCGAGGCAGCGATCTGCGGTCGTTTTCTAAAACAACGAGCGGAGCAAGCGCTGGTGCGTTGGATGAGAGTCGGGGGAGGGCGCCATAACCCAGGGGTTTCGGCTCGCCTGGCTGACATGGGAATCAACGACGCCACGCCGATGACTGCGACCTCATGGCCGCGGCGAACTCAGGGCAAGCCTGGCGCCCCTTCGCGGCCGATGAGAATAAACAACGTTTCCAATCACGTTTTAACGTGGTCACCTGCTGGCAATGGCGGCTTTCCCATGCGAAGGGTTGGGGTACGAACGAACGCAGCAATGGCCATTGTGGCGGGCCTGCTTGCCTCCACCCTGACGGCCCTGGTCGTCTCCGCGGCGGACGAAGAGTCGTTGCCCTTCGACCCCATCGAGATTCCGGTGTCCGGTGACCAAGACGAGTTCGAGTATCACATGGCCGGGTCAGAAGAGCATCTCGGAGAAGACGGAAAAGTCGAATCGTCCAACTGGAGCAGCAACATCGCTGCACGTTTCGTGGGGCAGAAGAACGTTCCGGACAGGACGGGCATCATGCATGACGCCATCGAATTCCTCTACCTGCAGATTGGCGACTGGCGAGAAGATGACGGCAC
>CAZXJU010000048.1:0-11292 GCA_964641035.1 uncultured Halobacteriales archaeon
CTGGATGACGGGGATCGCCACGTTGACGGCGGAGCCGTCGATGAAGACCATGGCAGAGCCGAGGATCGTCGCGACAAGCACCCAGATTCCGTGGGCGCGCGACGTGATCAGGCCGTCGTCTTCCGGTCCCGCCATCGTCCCGCGTTAGCGGGCCATGTCGGATAACGTTTCAGACGCGCGCCGGGCCGGTCAAATCAAAGGATTCGACGGTTGCGGGGATTGTTCCGAATCCTGTCCGCCATCTCCTGTTGCCACGCCTCGACCAGGTCCCGCGGCGTCCGCTCCTCGTCTCGTGTCATCAGGTGGGCATCGGCGGGAATCGCAGATAAGGTTGCTGAGGGGGCGTCGCCCGGAATCAAAGCCGTTTCCGGTCGCCGGTGGGCCGTTCGCCGGTCGCCTCCCGGAGCGCGGCGTCCAGTTTCGCTCCCGACTGGACGCCCACCATCTGCTTGACCGGCTTGCCGTTGGCGAAGACGATCGTCGTCGGAATCGACATGATGCCGAAGCCGCGCGACGTGGCCGGGTTCTGGTCCGTGTTGACCTTTGCGACGGCCGCGCGGCCTTGCCACCGTTCGGCGGTCGCCTCGACGGCCGGCGCCATCGCATGGCACGGTCCGCACCAAGGCGCCCAGAAGTCGACCAGCACCACGTCGTGGTTCTGCACGAAGTCCGCGAAGGACGCGTCGTCCAGGTCGACCACACCGTCCGGTTGGTCGGTCTCTCCCGTGGCGGAGCCACCGTCGGCGGCTCCGGACTGCAGTTCCGCCAGACGTTTGGCGCGGATGCGTTCCAGCTCCTCGTCGCTCATCACCACCCCGTCCGGCGTGCTTCGAAATAAACGCTTGGTCTCGCCGCCGACACCCCGCTCATCTTCTCGGTCGCCTTATAATCAAAGACCGAATTCGACGGTCTCGTGGCCCGCAACCTGTGCACGCCCGAGGCGACGGAGCCGTGCCGTGAGACCCTCGGCCTCATGCCTCCGGGCACCGAGGTCATCATGTACGCCCTCTTCGGCGTGAGCCTCGTCTTCTTCCTCTACGGCTTCTGGCGCAAATGGGCCTCCTACCGACGCGGCCTGGAAGAGGCCCCCAAGCTCGACAACTTCGGCGCCCGCTTCAAACGGCTCTTCCGCCACGCCGGCCTGCAGGCCAAGACGATCCGCAAGAAGTTCGCCGGGCCCATGCACGCGATGATCTTCTACGGCTTCATCATCCTGCTCATCGGCACGACGCTGGTCGCCATCGACTTCGACATCACCCAGCCGCTTCTCAGCTACCAGTTCCTCAAGGGCGGCTTCTACCTCTTCTTCGAGGTCGCCCTGGACTTCGGCGGCATCCTCTTCATCGTCGGCCTGCTCATGGCAATCAAGCGCCGCGTCGTCGACCGGCCGGAGGCGCTCAAGAGCACGTGGCAAGATGCCGCCATCCTGTCGACGCTGCTCGTCATCGCCGTCACCGGCTACGTCATGGAGGCGCTGCGGCTCGAGATCCGCGACCCGGCGTGGGCCGAGTTCAGTTTCGTCGGCGCCATGATCCGGCCGCTCATCCCGAACTATCCGTTCGAGACGCTCGGAAGCGTCTACGTCGGCCTCTGGTGGTTCCACGCGGCCCTCGTCTTCGCCTTCATCGCCGCGATCCCCTACACGAAACTCCACCACATGATCACCAGCCCCGCCAACATCTTCTTCGCGCCGCTCTACGAAGAGGAGCAGCCGCACAAGGGCAAACTGCCGACCCCGTTCAACCTCCAGCAGATGATGGAGTCCGGCGACTTCGAAGACATCAAACTGGGCGCCAAACGGTTGGAGGACTTCACCTGGCAGGACCTGTTGGCCGTCGACGCGTGCACCGAATGCGGCCGCTGCCAGGACCAATGCCCCGCCTACGCCGCCGGAAGGCCGTTGTCGCCGATGAAGCTGGTCCTTGACCTACGAAACGAGATGCGCGCCAAGGGACCCCGGAAGGAGAAGGAGCCGCCGGAACCGCTTGCCCAAGGCAAGAACGAGCTGGTCGACGACGTCATCCAATCCTCGACGCTCTGGTCGTGCGTCACGTGCCGCGCCTGCATGGAGGCGTGCCCCGTCGACATCTTCCACGTGCCGTTGATCGTCGAGATGCGCCGCGGCCTCGTCGGCGACTCCAAGATCGACAAGAACCAGTCCGACCTGTTGACGAACCTCACGAACACCGGCAACGCGTACGGCCTGCCGACCGCCGACCGCGCCAAATGGGCCAAGGACGTCGACGTCAACGTCCCCGTCGTCGGCGAGGACGAGGTCGGCGAACTCGACGTCCTCTACTGGGTCGGCTGCTCCGGCTCGTACGACCCGAGAAACCAGAACGTCAGCCGCAGCCTCGTGAAGCTGCTTGACGCGGCGGACGTCAAGTTCGCGATCCTGGGGAAGAACGAGAAATGCACGGGCGACCCGGCCCGGCGCCTCGGCGAGGAGGGCCGGTTCCAGGAACTCGTGATGCACAACGTCGAGGCGATCAAGGCGTCCGGGGCGCGAAAGGTCATCGCGCAGTGCCCCCACTGCTTCAACTCGCTCAAGAACGAGTACAAGGAGTTCGGCCTCGACCTGGACGTCGTCCACCACAGCCAGTTCCTCGAGGAACTGGTGCGCACCGGCCGGCTCGACCCGGCCGAACCGCTCGACGAACCCATCACGTACCACGAACCCTGCTACCTGAGCCGGTACAACGACGAGACCGAGTCGGCTCGGACGACGCTCAACGTGATCCCCAACTGCCAGTTGCGGGAGATGGACCGCATCCGCGAACACTCCTTCTGCTGCGGCGCCGGCGGCGCCAACATGTGGTTCGAGGTCAAGGAGGAGAAGACGCGGATCAGCAACCTGCGGATGCGCGAGGCGATGTCCACCGGCGCCAAACGCGTGGCGACCAGCTGCCCGTTCTGCCTGACGATGCTGGATGACGCGTCGCGCGTGATGGGCGGCGACGAACCGCCCGTCGTCGAAGACATCGCAGAACTCCTGGCCGCCTCCATGTGGCGCGAAGACGCACCACCCCCCAAGGATGAGCCGCCGGCCGACGACCCCAGCGTCCAGTAGGCCGCCTTACGCGTCGCGCGGCGCGATCCGGCCGAAACTCCCCAACGTCAAGAGCGCCTCGTCGCCGTCGAACCGTTCGCTCTCACCGTCGGCCCGGTCCACGTGTCCGGAGACGCGCGCGTCCAACACGAGGTCGACGCCCCAACACGTGAGCTCCCGATTGCCCCACACGGGACCGCCCGAGCCGCCGTATGGCACGTTGCGGGCGACCGCATCCGAATCGGCGCGGAACGTCAGCGACGCCTCACGCACCGGTCCGTCCCCGGACGTGAGTTCCCCTTGCACCGTCCGGCCCGCGTCGCGCTCCTCCAGCCGCAACGCCTCCGGCGGCACGCGGATCGCCGTGCACTGCGGGTACCGGTCGCGCAGGAACGCCTCCCCTTCGTCGGAATGGACGTACACCGTCGCCGGTCCGCCAGGGCCCGTCGGGTCCAGGACGATGAAACAGTCGAAGACGCCGTGCGTCGGCGACCGGATCCGGCACCACTCGTACCGGCCCTCGATGTGGGCGAACGGGCTGAAAAACTCATAGACGACACCTTCCGGGTCCTCGATCGGCGGTTCGTGCACCATCGCGACGCCCAAGCCAGGCCTACAATATGACCGTGCGCCCACGCAGAACCCGGTCATGCGGCCCGCCGACTTTCATCGGCGCTCCAGGCTCCTTTAGTAGCCGCCAGCGGCCTCAGAACGCTGTCATGGACGCCCGCATCGCCCTCGGCCTCTGCCTACTCCTCCTGCCCCTGGCCCCCGTCGCGGGCGGCCACGCCGGCCAAACCGTCGCCGACCACCCGTGCCCGGACCTTTCGACCGTCTGGGGCCACGGGCACGCCGCCGCCGGCGACGACGTCTTCCTGTGGCTCGACACGCACGAGGAGACCGTGCACGGATCGACGGGCGGCGCCTACTGGTCCGCGCCCGCCGGCGACAACCGCACGTTCCCGCTCCTGCTTGACCCGCCGGTCGCGTTTCCGACCGCCCTCGACCCGAACGGCACGATTCGGATCGACGTGGCCGGGCGCGCCGAATCCGCCACCGGCCCCGTGCTGCCGGGACCCGTCCAGACCGTCATCGACGTCGTGCTCGGGACCGACCAGGTGCCCGCCGAAGCCAAGGAAATCCTGCGTTCCCTCCGGTACACGGGCCTCCAGAACGTGGGCCCCGCCGACGTGACGCTCCAAGCCGACCTCGTCTCCGGCGGCACCGTCGTCGCTACCGGCCAGGCCACCGGCGTCAACACGCAACCCGACGGCGCACTGGCCGTCCCGCCGTCGCCTTCGAGCGTCAACGAGACCCTGCCGGACCTGCCGCGCGACTCCCCCATCGACCCGCCGCCGGTGCACACGCCGGGCGACCGCGCCACCTTCCAGGCGACCTTCGAGCTGACGCCCACGCTGGCGATGCTACCGCCCGGCGAACCCGTCTTCCTCAGCCTCACGCGCGCCGAACCGTTGGCGTGGGACCTCCTGCTCGGCGGCGAGGACGGCCTCAGCATGGACCTGCCGATCGTCGACCACCCGTTCGGCCCCCTCTGCCCCGACTGGGTCGTCCCGCCGCTCAACGCGACCGTCGACGCGCCGTCGAAGGCGACGGCCGCGCCCGGAGACGCTGTGACCTTCACCATCAGCCTGGAGAATCCCGCCCGCATCGCACAGGACGTGCGATTCACGTTCTCCGGCGGGGACTACGGCGTGGTCCGTGGCGTCGTCGAGGACGCCGTCGACGGCCTCGTCACGGTCGACGCCTACGAGGAAAAGGTGGTCAGCGGCTCGTACCAGGTCGCGGAGAACGCCGTCGAAGCGACGTACCGCCTGACGCTGCAGTTCACCGACAATAACACGACGATCGGACACGTCACCGAAGTCGTCGTCGCACACCCCGTTTCGGAACCCTCCCCGTCGCCGACGCCCTCGCCTTCCCCATCGCTCGCACCGTCGGGTGAGGGAGAGGGCGCCGGCGGCGCCTCGTCGGAAGGCCAGGCCGGCCCGGCGGCCGCCGAACGGTTCGACGCGGGCGACGCGGGCGGCGACTCACCGGCGGCGGGCGTCCTGGCGGCCGCCGCAGCGGTCGCGATCGGTTTCGCCGCGGCATGGCGTCGGCGTTGACATACGCCTTGGGTATAAAGCGCCGTCAACCGTTCATGCGCGAATTAACCTTAAAAACTACTTGATATATTCAATCAAGGGTCCGCCGTGTATGCCGCTTTCTGAGGTCGTCTTCCAAGTCGAAATCCCGTTCCTGCCGCTCACCCAGTTCACCAAAGAGAACCCGGGCACCAAGCTCATCTTCAACCACATCAGCTACGACGAGGACCACTTCCCCGTCGAGCAGATCCTGACCATCGTCGCCAAACCGAACCAGTACGACAAGCTCCTCTACGTCCTGCCCGAATTCTACGACGAGGTCGAGATCCTGCGCCGCAACGACCGCGCCTGCAGCGTCCTCGTCGCGCTCAAGGGCGAAAAGAAGGAGATGCTCAAGGGCCCCTACGAGGCCGGCATCAAGCGTGTCGGAAGCGACATGATCCTGCGGCCGACGCTGGTCAAGGACGGTTGGATGACGATCGGCGTCGTCACGTTGGCGGACCTGGAGATCGGCGAGATGGCGCGCGAGGCCAGCGAGTTCCTCAAGGACCTCGACATCAAGATGCGGATCCTCCACTTCGGCGAGTACAAGCCGGAGGAGCAACCGATCGGCGACTACGAGGAGAAACTTACGCCCAAGCAGGCGGAGATCATCAAGATGGCGCTCGCCCTCGGCCTCTACGACACGCCGCGCGGCGCCAGCCTCGACGACCTGGCCGACATCTTCGGGATCAGCAAGGCCGCCGCCCACAACCGGATGAAGGCGGCCGAGAAGAAGATCCTCAGCATGTACTTCGGGTGAGGCGCCGTGGAACCCGACGAAGAACTGGCCGAATGGCTTGAGCAGAAGCGCGCCCACGCCAAGATCCTCCGCTTCGACGAACCGTTGCGCACCGTCGACCAGGCGGCGGCCGCCCTCGACGTGGGTCCGGAGAAGATCATCAAGAGCCTCGTCATCCGGCACGGCGAACTGGTGGCCGTCGCGGTCCTTCGCGGCGACCACAGCCTCGACCTGGACGCCGCGGCCGACGCGCTCGGATGGCCCGACGCGGAGATGGCCGACCCGGAGACCGCCAAGAAGGCCACCGGGTTCGCCGTCGGCGGCACGCCGCCGATCGGCCACAGCAACCACCTGACCGTCCTTCTGGACGAGGCGGTGCAGGACGCCCGCGAGGTCTACGGCGGCGGCGGGAAACCCGAATGCCTGCTGCGGATCGCGCCGATGGAGATCCTCCGGCTGGCCGACGGCTGCGTGGCGTCAATCCGGAAATGAGGACGCGCCCGGTTCGATGCGTCTGCAAGAACGCCTAAATACGGACCGCGAGTGGTACGTCCCGACCGCCCCATGAAACCCGCGTTCTTCCTCGCCGCCGCGCTCGTAATGTCCGGCGTGCTCGCCGGCTGCCTGTCCGGAGACGACGACACGCCGCCACCTGGAGACGACCAGGACGACGCGCTCAACATCGTCGACGGGTTCCTCGTCGGCGAATCGGTCGGCGAAGAGTACGCCCTCGAGTTCAAAGCCGCATCCGGGCAGATCAGCCAAATCCAAGTCTACTCGTTGGTCGACGGCGCCTTCGAGATTTACACCGACCCCGTCACTGTGACCGTTCCCGACAACGTTTTCCTCCTCGACGGCGACGCATTCACGGCCGCTAAGGAGCAGACAATCGAGGGACCGGTGCTGTCGCAGCCGGTCCGGATGCTCGTGCCGCCGGGCATGGAGAACCTCACACTGCGGATCAACGGCGAGCAGCATGTCGTCCCGACGCCAGACACCGACCACCACCTCTTCGACGGCCACAACATCGTGGAATGGTACAAGGTCCAGCGCGACGAGTACCCGAACCGCTGCAACGGCTGCCCGAACTACGTGGCCGCCCAATCCTACTTCGCCGACCTGTTCGAAGAGTTCGGCATGGCCGAGGTCGAAGTCGACCCGTACGGGACGAACCCCGTGCACGCCGAGTTCGCCAACGTCGTCGCCTACAAGTACCCAAAACTCGGCGTCGACCATCCGACGTGGCTCGGCGTCGGAGGCCACTACGATGTGGTCGGCGGGACCACCGAAGGTGCCTTCGACAACACCGCCGGCACCCTGGCGACGCTCGAGTTGGCCCGCGTCTTCGGCCAGTTCGACACCAACCACAACCTCGTCTTCGGTCTGTGGGGCGGTGAGGAGGCGGGCCTGCAAGGCTCGAACTTCTTCGCCAAGACCAACCCGAACGTCGTCGCGCAGATGGGGACCTACGTGAACCTTGACGTCAGCGCCTTCAGCTGGCCGGCGCCGCTCCCGGTGGCCGCCGACGGCTCCCGCGGTGTCGCGTGCGACGCACCGAACCCCAAGTCCGGAAACGACGACGTTTTCTGCCAGGACCCGGTCATCGTCAGCGCCGGCCCCGACGGGCCGGCCGCGGACAACCTGTTGACGCTCGGCCGGACCATCCAGTCGGAGGTCATGGTCGGCTACCCGGACCCGTTCTTCCTCTACGAGCACGTCGGCGAAGGCCAGGTCGAGGGCTACGCCGGGGTCAACGCCCAGAGCGACCACACCGCCTTCATCGCCGCCGGCGTACCCAGCTACTTCCTCTTCAACGGAAACGCCTTGAACAAACCGATCGGGATCCACAACCAGCGCGACACCATCGACAACTGGACCAAGTACATGGTCCACAACTTCGTGCTGGACCTCGAATCCGAACTAACCCCCGAAGAACGCGCGCTCGGAGAGGACCTGGCCGCCCAGAGCTTCGAGACGTACCTGTGGCTCACCTTCTACGTCTTCCTGCATTACGACCTGGATTTGGAGCCTGGACCCGCCGGCGTTTCAGGAGAAGCTCACAACGCCTAAATACGCACACGCAGGCTGCTCGAACCATGCGAACGAACCTCCAGTTCACCGCCTGCTCCGCCGTCCTCCTTCTGCTGTCCCTCGGCCTCTCCGGCTGCGTGGGCGGGGACGGACCCGGCCCGCAGGCGACGCCATCGGTCGACCCCGAGGGCGACACGGGCGGCGTCCAAGGCGTCGTCGTCGACGACTCCTCGCTGCCGATCGAAGGCGTGGAGGTCGCCGCGTTGGACCGTGAGGCCGTCACGACCCGCACGGACGACCAAGGCCGCTTCCAACTCTCCGGCCTCGACCCCGGCACCGTCCGCCTGGCCGCGCAGAAACTCGGCTACACGTCGATCGTCCAGAACGTCAACGTCGTCGCCGGCGACGTCGTCGAACTGCAGCTCACGTTGGCCGCGGTCGCCGTCGCGCAGGACGGGTACGTCGAGACTGCGATCGGCGACGGCTACTTCGCCTGCGGCGCCTACCTGGTCGTCACCTCGTGGGGCAACCTCCACGCGTGCGTCCACGACAACCACCAGCCGCGCTACACCTTCCTCGTCGAACGCGAAGGGCTCATGGGCATCATGCAGGAGGTCACGTGGGAGCAGACGTCCGCGCTCACCAGCGAATACCTCCTGGTCCGCCTCGAGTACAAGCCCGTGTGCGATCCGTTCTGCAGCTGGGAAAAGCAATGGGCGGAGGAAGAAGGCACGAGTCCCGTGCGCACCTACAGCGACCTCGAGGACGACGCCGAGGACTACTTCCCCGAAGGCGAGAACCCCGTCGAACTCAACAGCATGACGTTCCCAGGCGGCGAGGGCCCCTCGACCAGCGAGCCCTCGGTCGGCTCCGGGCCCGTCATCGTCTTCCAGCAGCGGATGACGCACTACATCTCCCTGTTCTACTGGGAGCACGGCGACCTGGAGACGTACACGCTGATCCCGGACGCCTAGGACGGCCGAAGCCTAGACAAAGCGGGCCCTCTTTCGCCGGTCCGTGCCGCCCCTGGCCGCGTCCAAATTCTTCCTACGGCCCGACGAGTCCATCGTCGCCGAGGACCAAGTCCAGAAACGCTGGATCCTGCGCGCCATCCTCCTGATGCTCATCTTCGTCGTCACGCCCGTCACGGCGGCGCTCGTCTTCTTCTCCGTCACTTCCCCCGCGGCCTTCCCCGACTGGGCGTGGCCCGCCTGGGCCGGTGTCGCCACGGCGAGCCTTCTCCTGGTGGCGCTCGTCGCGTGGCGTCGCGTCGCGACCACCGAATACGTCGTCACCGACGAGACCGTCTACACGCGCCGCGGCCGGTTCCTGCTGCGGCTCCAGTCGGCCCCGCTGGACAAGATCACCGACATCACCGTCCACACGAGCCTCCTCGGCCGCCTGATGGGCTATTCGACGCTCATGGTCCGCACCGCCGGTGGGGCGCCCGTGTTCGTCGGCCTGGCCGACGCGTACGTGCTGCGGGAGGCCGTCGATGACCAACGCAAGGGGTTCGTCCGCCGGCTGCTGAAGGAGGCCGGACGCGACGCCGACATGGTCCGACGCGGCCGCAGAGACGACGCCACCAGCCGGTGCCGGTGCCCCGAGTGCAGCCACGCGTTCGACGTGCCGACGCAACGCCCCGTCGACGTCACGTGCCCCAAGTGCGGCACGGAAGGCACGCTGTTTGAGGAGGTGACCGCGTGACCCGGCAACCCGACGTCCCAACCTTCGAACCGGTCGCCGACGAGACGCCGGCGTGGGCGCACCCGCACTTCGTCGATGACGAGGAACGGATCCTCTGGGTCGGAAAACCGCTCTTGCGTTCGGCCGTCAGCCAGGCCACGGGGCTCCTCGTCTTTGTCCTCTTCCTCCTGATCATCCCCGGGTTCCGGCCCGACGGCGGCATCGCCTCCGCCTTCACCTTCGGCCTCGTCGCCCTCTTCGGCGTCTTCGCCATCGGCATGCCGATGTGGGCGTTGAGCCGCATGGTGTTCGTCATCACCGACCAGGCCGCCTACACCCGCAGCGGCATCTTCGGCGAGAAGGTCAACCAGACCAGCTACGAGAAGATCACCGACATCAGCTACAACCAGGACGTACTCGGACGGATCTTCGGCTACGGGAGCATCAACATCAACACCGCCGGCTCCGCCACCCAAGCCCTCACGATGCAGGGCCTGTCGGACCCGCTGTCCGTCAAACGGCTGCTAGAACGCGCCAAGGCGAACCGGCTCGGCGGCCGGGAACGCCCCGACGACGACCTGCCCGTGTTCGTGCGCAAGGACCAGGTCGCCCAGGTACGCTGCCCGGATTGCGACCTCGTCTTCAAACGCCCGCGGAGCCAGCTGGGCTCCCCCGGCGAATGCACGCATTGCGGCCACGAGTTCGACCTACCGGAGGCGCCGACTGATGGTTGACCGCGGCGGCATGGAGGAGATCTTCGGCACGCGCTTCGACTTCCTGGAGCCGGACGAGGAGGCCTTGGCCCGCTTCCGCCCGTCCCGCCGGCTGATGATCGCCGAGGTCACGCAACAGGCCTTCGGGCTCCTTCTCACGCTGCTGGTGGCCGTCCTCGCGCTCCGGTACGCGCGAGGCCATGGCGACCCGACACTCGAACAGGGAGCCCTCGTCGTCATCGCGTCCTTCCTGGGGATCGACCTCATCTTCATCATCCAACGGCTCATCCGCACCGGCCTCGAGATCTACTTCACGGAGTACGTCATCACCGACCGGCGGACGTACAGTGTCACCGCGATCTTCGGCCGGCGCATGAACGCCATCCCGTTCGAGAAGGTCACGAACCTGGGGATCCGCCGGAACTTCTTCGAACGGCTCATCCACGTCGACGGGATCCGACTCGTCGCCTACGGCATCAAAGGCGCCCAGATCGACATGCGGGGCGTCCAACAGACCCAAGACGTGTTCCGACGCCTGCAACGGCTGGTCCGCACCGAATCCACGGCCGAAGGGCTCCTGCGCGCCGACTAAGCGTCGCGGCGTCACCTACTTGAGTACCGCCCGACTGCCCGCAGCCATGCGCTTGGCCACCGTCGCCACCAAGACCGGGACCGCCGCCGTCGTCGAGACGCCCGACGGCCTGGTCGACGTCGCCACCCTGTCGCCAGGCCTCGCCGACGTGCACGCCATCGACGACCTCTTCGACGAGGGCGACGCCGCCTGGAAGACGATGGAGGCGGTCGCCACCGACGGGGCCGACGAGACCCTCGACGTGCAAGACGTCCGCTTCCTGCCGCCCGTCGTCGGGCCAGGCAAGATCATCGCCATCGGCCTCAATTATTGGGACCACTGCCGCGAACAGGACG
>CAZXJU010000049.1:0-4751 GCA_964641035.1 uncultured Halobacteriales archaeon
CGGCTCGTCGGGCACGGGCGCCGACCAGGCGTGCCCGGCTCTTAACGCTACGGGACGGCACGGCGACCGGCATGCCGGAGTACTGCAGCGCGGCGACCGTGAGGTGCGTCCGGAACCGATCGGTCACCCGGCCCCCGTGTGCCGCGCCATGCCACGGCACGCGTTTAAAATGGTTATTGGCCGCATATGTCGAATGCGGTCTCATGGAGGGAAACCCTTCAATCTCGGCACCAATCACCTTTTATATGCAAGTCGTCAAACGGGGGATTCAAGGGTCGACGGCGCGGCACCATACTCGCACCACCACCTGCCGCGGAGTTTCACCAACTCCGCACGTTCGCGTCCGGCCCCCGGCGGAGGGTTTCTCTCCGTCCTTTTCTTCTCAACTACGCAGCCGTGGCGATCCGGTCGTGCGTGACGACGATGGCCTGGTCCGCCTGCAGGGCCGTCGGGCCGAGGGTAACGGAGGGTGCCTCGGCAAGCGCCTGCACGTCTTCGTCGTCGAAGTCCTGATGGTCCGACAAGACGTATACGGCGTCCGCGGGCCACCGCGCGTCTTCGGCGCCGGCCTCGTCCAACCGGACGACGGGGCGGCCGGCGGCCACCCGCGCCAGCACATCCGCCAAGCCGCCTTGGCCCAAGTAGACGCCCGGGTGCGGGTTCTCTTCGTGTGCCCCGACCGGCTTGGCGCCCAGCGCCTTGGCCATCAGGGCGACCGTGGACCGTTCGTCCGGGTTCAGGTGCGTGACACCGCGGCCGGCCACGCGCACGTATCGGCCGCCGGTCCGCAGGTAGAGCAGGACCTCGGCGTCGTCGCGCACACCATGGCTCACCAGCAGACCGGCGGTGACGCACCGCGCCAGCACGTCCCAGCGGCCCGAGGTGCCGGCCAGATCATCCAACGAGATGGCGGCCGGGTCGGCCGGCTGCGTGTGGCCGATCACGAAAAACGTGGTCGTCATAGGGCGTCTACATGCCGCCCATGCCGCCGAAGTCCAGCTGCTGCATCAGGCGCCGTTGCGCCTTCTTGTTGCCGGTCAGCTGCTTCATCATCTTGCGGCTCTGGTTGTAGTACTTCAGGAGCTCTTTGACGTCGCTCCGTTCGACGCCGGCGCCGCGGGCGATCCGTTGGACGCGCTTCGATTTGAGCACGTTGGGGTTCTCCAGCTCCTCCTCCGTCATGGAGTCCATCATCACCTTGAACCGTTTGAGCTGGCGCTGCGACTTCTCCATGTCCGCCTCCTTGAGCTTGCCGCCCATGCCGCCCGGCAGCATCTGCATGACCTTCTTCAAGGGGCCCATGCCCTGGAGCATCTCCATCTGCTGGTACATGTCGTGAAGCGTGAACTTGCCCGTCATCATCTTGCGGGCCATCTTCTCGGCGTCTTGCCCGGTGGTGGCCTCTTGCGCCTTCTCGAGAAGGCCTTCCAGGTCGCCCATGCCCAAGAGCCGGCCGATGAAGCGGGTCGGGTCGAATTTTTCGAGTTCGTCTAGGTGTTCGCCGGTCCCGATGAACACGATCGGTGCCTTCGTCTCGGCGACGGCGCTCAACGCGCCGCCGCCCTTGGCGGTGCCGTCGAGCTTCGTGATGACGCAGCCTGTGACACCGACGGCCTCGTGGAAGGCGCGCGCCTGCGGGCCCGCCTGCTGGCCGACGGCCGCGTCCATCACCAAGAGCTTCTCGTCCGGTTTGGCCGCCTTGAAGATCTCTTCCATCTCGTCGATCAGGTCGTCGTCCAGCTTGTGGCGCCCGGCCGTGTCGACGATGATGACGTCCTGCTTGTCCTGGAACTCCTTGAGCCCCGCCTTTACGACTTTCACGGCGTCCTTCTGGCCCTTGTCGACGTAGACGGGGACGTTGACCTGTTCGGCAATCTGCTCCAACTGGTCCATCGCCGCCGGCCGGTGCACGTCGGCGGCGACCAGCGCGACCTTCAGCCCGCGTTTCTGGAAATGGCGCGCGAGTTTGCCGCACGTGGTGGTCTTGCCTTGACCGTACAGGCCGACCATCATGATCGTCTGCTTGCGCAACGGCAGGTCCCGCTTGCCGCCAAGGATGCCGGTCAGCTCGTCGTGCACGATGCGGATCACGTGCTCGCGGTTGCTCATGCCGCCCGGTGGCCGCTCCTCCAACGCGCGCTTTTCGATGCGTTTGCTCAGCTCCAAGACGAGCTTTACGTTGACGTCCGCCTGGATGAGTGCCCGCTGGATGTCGCGGGTTACGTCCTTGACGAGGGCGGGATCGATGTACCCGGCGTTCGCGATCTTCTTGACCGCACCGCGCAGCGAGTCGCCGAGGTTATCGAGGACCACGGTCTCCTATGAGGGCGCTGGCCTCTTAAAGGCTACCCGGAACGGGCCCGTCAGACGGTGAAGTACTGGACGGTGGCGTCGACCGTGATGTCGGCGGCGGCGCCGGACCAATGGTAGACGGCGATCGTGTAGTCGCCGGCCGGCATCGGGTCGTCGACCTCGATCTGCTCCATCCCGGTCGGAGACGTCGAGCTGCCGAGCGCGTTGCCGTCCGGGTCGTAAAAGTACAGGTCAAGGTCGTTGTACACGTCGCCGCCGGAACTCGTCAGGTCCAGCAACGCGTATTGCGCTTCGACGGCCGTACCGTCCTCGGCGGCGCCCGCCACGCTCAGCGTGAACGTCGTGTAGTCGACGCCGTTGCCGATCACGCCGCCCTCGCCGTCGCCGGCCACCGTGCCGACCAGGAGGAGGTCTTCGAAGACTTCCTCCTGCGTGACGTACAGGGTACCGGGGGCCGGACCGGCAGCGAACGTGACGTTGAGCGACGCGGTGTCGGAGAGGCCGCCGGGGTCCGTGACGGTCAGGATGACGTCGAAGGAGACGTTGCCGGAGGCTCCGGACGCGTTGAACGTGTGCTCGACCGCCGGTCCGTCGGCGGTCGCGCCGTCGCCGAAGTCCCACGCGAACGTCAGGTTGTCCCCGTCGGGGTCGCTAGACGCCGACCCGTCGAACTCGTACGTGTGGTTCTCGTCGTCGACGACGTCGAAGGTCGCCGTGGCCGTCGGGGCCGCGTTCTCCGCGGGCATCGTCTGGTTGCCGTCGACGGCGGCCGGCGTCGTGTCGCCTTCCGTCGTCGTGGAATCGTCCGTGATGCATCCGGCCAGCGCGACCGCCGCAAGGGCGAGCGAGACGAGGACCGCGGCCTTTCCGTTCCTGAACATACTCGTGACCACCAACGGACGACGCGTGTTTGCTCATATTTGAACAATGGGGTGGTTTCGATGCGGTCGGTGAAAAAGGCCGGCGCGTCCAAGGCTTTTCAACGCGGGTCGCGCTGCGCTGGCCCTTGATGCTCGAGGTCCGCTTGGCCGGGTTCGCAACGGGGCCGCCGGACGGCACGCCCGTCGTCTTTCTCCACGGCTTCCCGTTCAACCGGCACATCTGGGAACCGCAGCAGGAGCCGCTGGCGCATGCGGGGTACCGCGTGATCCTGCCGGACCTCCGAGGCCATGGGCAGAGCCCGTCGTCGCCGGAACCCGCCACGATGGACGCGATGGCCGACGACGTGTTCCGGCTGCTGGACCGCCTGCAGGCGGCCCGGGTCGTGGTCGTCGGTCACAGCATGGGCGGCTACGTCGCCCTGGCGATGCTGGCGGCGCAGCCGGACCGCTTCTCCGGGCTCGTCTTCACCAACACCCGCTCGCAAGCCGACGACCCGGCGGGGCGTGCCGCCCGCGACGAGACGGCGAAAGCAGTGCGCGAGCACGGCGCGGACGTCCTGGCCGACCGGATGATGGCGAAGCTCGTTTCGTCGACCACGAGAGAGAACCAGCCGGGGTTGATCCAACGGCTGGACCGGATGATCCGTGAGACACCGCCCGAGGGCGCCATCGCCGCGCTCCAGGGCATGCGCGACCGCCCGGACCGGACCGGTCTCCTGCCGGAAATCGAAGCGCCGGCCCTCGTCGTCGCCGGCGCCGACGACCCGATCACGCCGGCCGACGAGGCCCACAAGATGGCCGACGCGATCCCGGACGCCCGGTTCGAGGTCATCCCAGACACCGCCCACATGACCATGATCGAGGCGCCCGACGAGTTCACCAAGACGCTGCGCGCGTTCCTCGACGGACTCTCCTGACGGGCACGTCCGAGGAACGCTTATCTACAAGTCGGGTATGAACGGTGGGTAATACGAGTGGGTCGGCGGCGTAGGGCATTGCTGTCCGTCAGCAAAAAGACCGGCCTGGCGCCGTTTGCGCGCTCCCTTCTGGACCTCGACATCGAAATCGTGAGCACCGGCGGGACCGCCCAGACGCTTCGCGACGAGGGCGTGGACGTGACCGACGTCTCCGGCGTCACGGGCTTTCCAGAGATCCTCGACGGCCGGGTGAAGACGCTCCATCCGAAGGTCCATGGCGGAATCCTGGCCACCGACGACCCCGACCACGCGCAACAGGTCGAGACGCACGGCATCGAGCTGTTCGACCTCGTCGTCGTGAACCTGTACCCGTTCGAAGAGGGTCTGCGCGGCGGCGGACGTTCCGAAGCCGACCTGGTCGAACTCATCGACATCGGCGGACCGGCGCTCGTCCGCGCCGCCGCGAAGAACCACGCGCGCGTCGCCGTCGTCGTCGACCCCGCCGACTACGACGCGGTGATCGAAGAGATGCGCGGTGGGCACCGCGTGTCCGACGCGACGCGGCTGCGTCTGGCGGCCAAAGCGTTCGCCCACACGGCCCGCTACGACGCCCTGGTCGCCCACTGGATGCATCAACGCA
>CAZXJU010000049.1:4851-11149 GCA_964641035.1 uncultured Halobacteriales archaeon
ACCCCCAGCGGCATCGCCATGGCCGACGACCTGGCCTCGGCGTGGCGCGACGCCTACGCCACCGACCGCTACAGCCCGTTCGGAGGCGTCGTCGCCCTCAACCGGACCGTCGACGAGGACATGGCCGACGAACTGCTCGAAGTCTTCCTCGAGGTCGTCCTCGCACCCGGCTTCGACGACGACGCCCTGGCCAAACTGAAGGCGAAGAAGAACCTCCGACTGCTCGCGGTGCCCGGCATCGAGGACATCGACGGCCGCCAAGGCCATACGGTCCGCAGCGTCACCGGCGGGCTGCTCTGGCAGGACCGCGACCTGAAACCGGTCGACCCCTCCACGTGGAAGACCGTCACGAAGCGCGCGCCCACCGACGCGCAGGTCGAGAGCATGGCGTTCGCCTCCCGATGCGTCCGTCATGTCCGTTCCAACGCCGTCGTCTTCGCCAAGGGGACCCGCACCGTCGGGATCGGCGGCGGGCAGACCGCACGCGTGGACGCGGTGTACATCGCCCGCAAGAAGGGCAAGGAGAACATCGAAGGCAGCGTGCTGGCAAGCGACGCCTTCTTCCCGTTCCGCGACACCGTGGACGAGGCGGCCGCCGCCGGGGTCGAAGCGATCGTCCAGCCCGGCGGAAGCATCCGGGACCAAGAGGTCATCGACGCGGCCGACGAACACGGCATCGCAATGGTCTTCAGCGGCCATCGCACGTTCCGACACTGAGGCGACAAGGTTGACGGGCAAGCGGATAGTGGTCCTCGCATCCGGCCGGGGCACGGATCTACAGAGCCTGCTGGACGCCAACGCCGACGGCCGGATCGCCAGCCGCATCGTCGCCGTCGGCTCCGACAACGCCGACGCCAAGGCGCTGGACCGCGCCCGGCAGCAGGAAGTGGCCACCTTCGCGGCACGGCCTGACCCCGCGAAGACCGGCGCCAAGGCACGCGAGGACCAGGAGGCACGCCTGAAAGCCGGACTGGACGAGCACGACCCCGACCTCGTCATCCTCGCCGGCTACATGCGGGTGCTGAGCCCCGAGCTCGTACGCGCCTACCACCACCGCATCGTCAACATCCACCCCGCGCTCTTGCCCAGCTTCCCCGGCCTCCACGGCCAGAAGCAGGCGATCGATTGGGGGGTCCGCGTCGCCGGGTGCACGACCCACTTCGTCGACGAACAGGTCGACCACGGCCCGATCATCCTCCAGGCCGCCGTGCCGGTGCGGCCCAAAGACGACGAAGACACGCTCTCGCGCCGGATCCTCGCCGTCGAACACCAGATCCTCCCACGCACGGTCAACCTATGGGAACAAGGCCGCCTGCGAATCGACGGACGCCACGTCCGGATCGACGCTGACGAGAGTTGGACCACACGCTATGACACGATCGCCGGCGTCCTCTACGGCCCCGGTTATTGAGGTGACGATGACCGGCTACCCTGACGCGCTCGCCTGGCTGTACCGCCACCAGCCACGCGGCATCCAGCCCGGCCTGACGCGTATCGGACGCCTGCTGGCCGAACTCGACGACCCGCACGAGTCGTTCGCCGCGTTCCACGTCGCCGGCACGAACGGCAAGGGATCCACCGCGGCGCTGATCGAGGCGGCCCTGCGCACCGAAGGGTACCGTACCGGCCTCTACGTCAGCCCCCACGTCACCCGGTTCACCGAACGCATCCAGGTCCGGGGTTCGGAGGCGTCACCCGCCGTGGTGGCGCGCGCGCTCGGCCGCGTCCGCGAAGCGGCCGACCGCCTCGCCGACGACGGCGTCGAACCCACGTTCTTCGAACTGGCGACCGCCGCCTGCTTCGACGTCTTCCGAGACGCGGACGTCGAAATTGCCGCCGTCGAGGTCGGCCTCGGCGGCCGCTGGGACGCCACCAACGTGGTGGACCCCGTCGTCTCCGTCGTCACCAACATCGGACGTGACCATCAGGACCGCCTCGGCGCGACCCCCGAGGCGGTCGCGGCGGAAAAAGCGGGGATCCTGCGTCCCGGGCGCCCCGCCGTCACCGGCGCCACGGGCAACGCCCTCGACGTGATTCGGCGGCGCGCCGCAGAAGTCGATTCGCCGTTGACGGTCGACGACGGCCGGACGACGCGCGTCCTCGCCGAGACGTTCGACGGCACGACGTTCCAGGCCGACGCATGGGGCCGTCGCCGACGCTTCGACCTTGCCCTGGCCGGCCGTCACCAGGCCCAGAACGCGACGCTTGCGATCCGCGCGTTGGAACGCAGCACCCGGTTCCGGGTCTTGCCGGAATCCGCGGCCGCCGCGTTCGCGACCGTCCGGTTGCCGGGCCGCCTGGAACGCATCGACCAACGAGGACCGTGGTTGCTCGACGGGGCCCACAACCCCGACGCGATGCAAGCCCTGGCCGCCTTCATCGGCCAGACGCGCCCGGAGGCCGACGTGCGCCTCGTCTTCGGCATGCTCGCCGAGAAGGACCTCGACGGGACGCTGGACGCCCTGGTACCCATCCGCCCCGTGATGCGGGTCGTCGACGTCCCGAACCGGCGGACCCGTGCCGCCGTCGACGTGGCCGAGGCGGCCAGGCGGCACGGCCTGGACGCGGCGACGACCACGATCGACGACGCGTTGGCCTCGGCCGACCCGGACGCCGTCAACCTGGTCGCGGGGTCCCTATTCCTGGTCGGCGAGGCGCGCCGGCGGATTCTCGCCATCGACCCGGACCCCATCGGCTCACCGGTCTTCCAGTGACACCATGCCCGAGACGAAATCATGGCGGATCCGCGGCATGACGCTCCCCGTCGGCCAGCGGCCGCTGGTCATGGGCATCGTCAACGTGACGCCCGACAGTTTCTCCGACGGCGGCCGGTTCGCCGCGCCCGACGACGCGGTCGCGCACGGACTCCGACTGGTCGAGGAGGGCGCCGACCTGTTGGATGTCGGCGGCGAATCCACACGGCCGGGAAGCGACCCCGTGCCCGCCGACGAGGAATGGCAGCGGATCGGTCGCGTCATCCGACGCCTGTCGGAGACGACCGACGTGCCGATCAGTGTCGATACCCGCAAAGCCGACGTGGCGCGCCGCGCCCTCGACGCGGGTGCCCGCATCGTGAACGACGTGACCGCATTGGACGACCCGGAGATGGCCACCGTCGCCCGGGATGCTGACGCCGGCCTCGTCCTCATGCACATCCACGGCGACCCCAAGACGATGCAGGACAATCCCGACTACGACGACGTGGTCGCCCAGGTCACCCGGTGGCTCGGCCGGCGGGCACGACACGCCGAAGACGCCGGCATCGACCCGGGCGCCATCGTGGTCGACCCGGGTCTCGGGTTCGGCAAACGGACCGGCGACGGCGTCGAGGACAACCTCACGCTGCTGCGCAACATCCGGTCCCTTCGTAAACTCGGATACCCCGTGCTGGTCGGCGCCTCCCGGAAACGATTCATCGGCAACGTGCTCGGCGTGCCCGTCGACCAGCGGCTCGAAGGGAGCCTGGCGGCGGCCGCCGTCGCCGTCTACGAGGGCGCCAACATCGTCCGCGTCCACGACGTCCAAGCCACCCGCCGCGTCGTTGACCTGGCGGCCGCCGTCCGCGGAGAGCGCCGCCATAAAGACTAAGAGCCTGCGTGCCACCTCGTATCATGAGATGGTCGCCGACCGCCCCAAGACGCTCGCACTCCTGTTGGCTCTCCCGATGCTCGGCATCGGCCTGGCCGGCTGCCTAGGAGGCGACGGCATAGAGGCCTCCGGGCCGGATGCTGCCCCTGAGGACGGGTTCTACGTCGATCTGCTGGTCGTCGACTCGGAATTCTTCCCGATCGCCAGAGCGCACGTGGCCGCCCAGCCCGGCGACCTCGAGGCGACCACCGACGACAATGGCACCGCCACGCTCGGCCCCATCGCACCCGACACGACGCTGGGGATCACCGTTGTCAAGGAGGGGTACGCGACGGCCGAGGCGGAGGTCTTCGTCGGGACCCAACCTCCGGGCGAAGTCCTTCTGGCGCTTGATGCGGTCAGCACGGACGTCCCGTACCATGAGACGGTCAACCATGTGGCATTCATCGACTGCGCGTGGGCGGCCTCGATCGGCACCTTGCCATGCAACGTCGTCGACCGGCAGCTAGGCACCAACCTCACGATGGACCGGTCGCAATGGTTCTTCGAGATCCCCGCACCCGGTCTCGCCAGCCTGCTGCAAGAATCCAAGTGGGAACCGAACCAGCTGGGTCGGGACATGCGGTTCCTGTTGTTCCACCCCGACCTGGTCAGCGGCTCGGCCGTCGGCGGCGACACGTACCTCGACGGACGTGGCGGGAGCCCGTACCGGACCATGATGTTCCCCGGCGAGGAGGCGGACCGGGCCGACGTGCCGTTCAACGGGACGGAAGGCTTCCTCTACCAAGCGCTCTACCGGCCCTGGTACACCAATAGCACGTTGGGCGTGTTCGCGCTCTACGTGAACCATCGCGTGGACAATTGGTACACGTTCTTCTATCACCGGCCTGGGACGCTGGACTTCTCCGTCCTTCCCGACGAGTAGACCGCTCCGCGTGGCAAAGCGTTTAGTACCGCCAAGCGCACGGGTAGCTTGATGCGGATTCCACAGACCGTCCTGGTCGCGGCGTTGTTCGCCGTTGCCGCCTTGGCCGGCTGCGTGACCGACGACACGCCAGCCGGCGCCGACGACACCGACCCGGCCGTGGGGCCGGTCGACGCGGCCGCCGTCGAAGCCTCCATCGGCACACCCATCGAACAGGACCACGACCACCGCGACGTCTACGACCACGTAGGAAGCCACAACGTCGACTTCGTCTCCTGGAGCACGCTCGGCGTCGAGCTGGGCGTCAACGGGTTTGCGAACTTCGTCTTCTACCAGGACGACGACGAAGACCTCGCCTTCGTCGCCATCGACGGGGACTCCACCGCCGGTTTCGTCATCGTCGACATCTCCGACCCCGAAGCGCCCGAGACGCTCGGCCGGCACATGATCACCGGCAACAACGTCCAGGAGGTCCGCGTGGTCCCAGGCGGCGAGTACGCCCTGATGAACGTCCAGGCGGTCCCCGCCGACGAGAACCTGATGGACCCGTACGAGCAGTGCCCCGTCTGCCTGCACGTCATCGACGTCAGCGACCGGACGGCCCCCGAGTTCGTCAGCGCCTTCCCGGTCGACCTGTTGGGGACGCACAACATGGACGTGCGCCTCATCGACGGCGACCCGTACGTCTTCTACGTCGGCCAACCGCTGACCAACCATCCTCCCGGCAACTACGTTGGGATCGCACGCTTCGTCGAGGGCCCGCAAGGCGCGCACCTCGTCAAGGTCGCCGAATACCGCCACGAGGAAGCCGTCGTCGACGACGACCGGTCCTTCCCGCACGACGTGCTCGTCTTCGACCACCCGGTCACCGGCCAACAGATCGCGTACGTCAGCCATTGGGGCAGCGGCGCGATCACCGTCGACGTCTCAATCCCCATGCTGCCGCGGGAACTCGGCGTCCACCAGGACCCCAGCCCAAGCGAAGTCAGCAACATCCATTGGATCAGCCAAGAGACGCGGGACCGGGACGGCAAGGTGTACGCGTGGAGCGCACCCGAGATTGGCCAACTGGACTCCGGAAGCGGCCTGATCCGCGCCTACGACGTGACGGACCCCGCCCAAATCGACCAGGTCGGCTGGTGGCAGGTGCCCGGCAACCTCACGATTCCCGCGCGGTACATCTTCAGCCCGCACACCACCGACCCCGACCTCGACCGCGGAATCCTGGCCGTGACCCACTACCACGCCGGCGTCTGGATCCTCGACATCACCGACCCCACGGACCCGCACGCCCTCGGCTACTACATGCCCGTCGGGGACGACACGTCCCCCTACGAAGGAGAAATCTGGTGGAAAAAACCGAACTTCAGCCCGGACGGCTTCCTGCCCAACGTCTACCAGGCGAGATGGCACCCGGACACGGGCCTGCTGTGGGTCACGGAACGAGGCACTGGATTGTACGCCCTCGATTACGTGGGCCCGGTGCCGGGCGCGGTCGCGTGACGGCGTCCTTCTGGGAAACGGTTTTTAACGGACCCTGGAATCCGACGGCATCCCCGCGCGGGGATGGCCTAGCCTGGTAGGGCGCGGGCCTGCTACGCCTGAGCGCGCAGACAGCCCGTGGTGTTCTCACCGCGCGAGTTCGAATCTCGCTCCCCGCGTCCTTCTTCCCTAAACGGGTTTGCACAATATTTCCGGACACTCCGGAAACAACGCGCTTCTCGCTTCACCCGGCACCCATCGGCGCCGTCCACGAAGGCTCCAGCCGAGCCCGGGCCAGGATGT
>CAZXJU010000050.1:0-11139 GCA_964641035.1 uncultured Halobacteriales archaeon
CGGCGGAACGCTTTTCCACCGGGGGTGGGTTCGGCCCGCCGTGCACGAGATCTGGGTGGAGAAGTACCGGCCGCACCACCTGAGCGACGTGGTCGGCCACACGCAGATCGTCGAGCGTCTGGCTTCCTACGCCAAGACGGGCAACCTGCCGCACCTCTTGTTCGCCGGGCCGCCCGGCACCGGAAAGACGACGTGCGCCATCGCGTTGGCGCGTGAACTCTACGGCGACGACTGGTCGTACAACTTCACCGAGATGAACGCCAGCGACGAGCGCGGCATCGGCGTCGTCCGCGGCAAGATCAAGGATTTCGCGCGCACCCGTCCCGTCGGCGAGGCCGACTTCAAGATCATCTTCCTCGACGAGGCCGACGCGTTGACCTCCGACGCGCAGGCGGCGCTGCGCCGTACGATGGAGAAGTACGCCGCCACGTGCCGGTTCGTCCTCAGCTGCAACTACTCCAGCCGCATCATCGAGCCGATCCAGAGCCGGTGCGCCCTGTTCCGGTTCCGGCACCTGCAAGCCGACGACGTGAAATCCTACCTGCGCGGCGTGGCCAAGAAGGAGGACGTCGAAGTCACCTCCGACGGCATCGACGCCATCTTCTACGTGAGCCAAGGCGACATGCGGCGGGCATTGACGGCCCTGCAGGTCGCGTCGACCAGCGGAAAACCGATCGACGAGGAGATCGTCTTCCAGACCACGGCCACCGCGAACCCGGAGGAGGTCACCCACCTGCTGACCACGGCATTGGACGGCGACTTCATGGGCGCCCGGTCCCGCCTGGACGAACTACTCATCGAGTACGGACTCAGCGGCGAAGACGTCGTACGGCAGATCCACCGCAAGGTCTTCGACCTGCCCGTCTCCGACCAAGTGAAGATGCGGCTCGTCGACCGCATCGGCGAAGCCGAGTTCCGCCTCGTCGAAGGCTCCAACGAACGCGTCCAGTTGGAGGCGTTGTTGGCGCATTTCGTCGCCGTCGGCTCCGACCTGCGTGCCTGAATCCGTCACCCATAGTCTGGCACGGATTCGAGTTTCAAGAACTCGCGCAGGACGACCGTGGCGTACACCCCTTTGGGCAGATCAAAGGCCAGCGTGACCTTCGTCCGGTCCTCCTCCAGCCCGTCCGGCGCCGCTTCCGCCTCCATCGAAGGCACGCGGACCGCCAGCGGCCGGCGGCTCCCCTTGCTCGACAGGTGCAGGGCCTCCGGCACGATGAAATCCTTCGGCCGGACCCCCTCCTCGTCCACGACGGCGTGCTCGATGCGGCCCGGCTCCCCATCCGCATACGGCGCCTGGGTCCCGACGAGCAGGCCGGTGACCGCTAGGCGGCCCCGCGCCGCCTCCGTCGTGACGCGCGACAGGTTTCGTGCCAGCACTGGAAGCCATTCGTCGCCGGGGTTCCCCTCCTCGATGGGGACGACGAGGTCGCCCTCGACGGGGCGCGCGACCGGAAGGTCGCCTTCGATGCGCCGGGAAAGGATCCGGTTGAACAGGTACGACTGGTACGCGAAGACGAAGAGCGTCTGCAACGTCCTCGGGAACGCGCCGAACGCCCGCTCGGGCCGCTCCGGGTCCTTGGCCAACTCGTTGAGGAGCGCCCGCTCGTAGTCGGCGCCGGTGCCCTCCAGACGTTTTGAGGCGCCCGGCGCGTCGTGCGTCGTGGCGTAATACTCGCGCGCCGCCCGCGTCTTCTCGTCCTCGCCCACGGCCAGCGTGGACACGTAGACGTCGATCGCCTCTTGGAACCGTCCGTGGACGAGTTCTCGTCCGACCAGGTGCGTGTTGGGACGCAGGCTACCGAACCGTTGCGGTCCGTAGAAGTTCGGGAAGCCGCCGGCGTCCGCCAATTCTTGTTCGACGCCGTGGGCGCGGCGGCCCGCCTCGGCCGGCTCCATGTCGACGCCGCGTACGACGATGCGGAACCGGTTGCCCGTATGGTCGCCCAGTTCACGTTCGCGTTGCGTCGGGTAGGCCTCCAAGACGTCCACGCCGTTCATGCGGGATAGGGTGCGGACCTTATCGACGGGCGCCCGGATGGTGAACCATTGCAGCGTCACGGCCCGTTTGTCCTTGTTGCCGGAGAACTGGATGCCGCGGCGGCTGATGCCGAGGCGATGGCTGGCCTCCCGGACGAACCGGTTCGTCTCCCAGTTCGCCAGGCGTACCCACGCGGCCGTGCGTCGTCCGCCGTCGACCTTCTCGGGTGCGGGCCCCAGCTCTTCGACTTGGAAGTCCTCGATCCTTCGCTTGAGCCGACCGCCGAGCCCGGGGGTCTTGGTGAGAAACGTCTCGACGCCGTAGTCGGCCTCGGAGACCTGGGCCGCTTGGCCGGCCAACGGGGCCACCTACGCGTCCGGCGCCGCTTTGAGGAAGGCGTCCTCGAAGTCCTTGTAATCCTTTTGCAGGGCCTTCAGCGACCGTTGGAAGACGGTCATCGCCTTCGTGTTGCCCTTGGTGCGCAGGTAGATGCGCGGCACGGAGAGTTCGGGGTGCTCGATGACGTATTCCGCCACGTCGCAGTCCTTGTCCTCCAAGAGCTTCATCTTGACGGGGTTCAGGAGCGTCTCGTTCTCTCCCAAGACCTCGACCTCCAGTTCCTTGTCCTCGATTTGGATCGCACGTAGTTCCATGAAGTGAATCTCCGACGAGTCGTCGAGTACGACCCTTCGCTTTTAAGCGTTTCGCGCCGTGGCTCAGTCCTTCTTCCGGCCGCCGCGTCCGCCGCCTCCGCCGCGGCCCCGTCCACGGCCTCCGCCCCGGCGGCCATCGCCGCCGCGGCTCCGACCGCCCTTGCCGCCGTTGCGGCCGCTCTTGGATTTGGCTTGTTTGGCCCGCTCGATCGCTTCGTCGCTGACCTCGAGCAAGCCCTCGCCGTAGTCCGGTGCGAGGTAGCGGGTCTCGTTGCGGCCGCAGTTGAGGCATTCCAGGCCGTGGCCCTTCGGGCTCAGGCCGTGGCGGCACCGGAGGCAGAACGCCTTGACGCATCCGCCGCCGTCGAAGTCGGTGGAAAGCTGGATGCTCGGTTCGACCTGGATGACCTTGCAGCGCAACAGGTCGCCCAGGCGGTATTCGCGGCCCACGTCCTCGACGTACTTGTCGGCAATCTTGCTTACGTGCAGGGTGCCGTTGGTGTCGCCGCTGACGACGCGGTTCTGCCCGACGATCTGCTCGACGTTGACGCCGGCCATCACTGGTTTGAGCATGTAGACGCGGCCGATGATCGTCTGGCCGACGCGGACGACGGCGGGCGTGGAGGTCACCGCTTCGACGACGGCCTTGTGTTCGTCCGGGTCGATGCGGAAGCGGCCCAGTCGTGCCGCGCGGATCTCGTACCCGTCATCGTATGTGCCGTCGCCGGGGAGGACCTCCTCGCTGGCGGCCAGCGCGTCGCCGGGCATCACGAACGTGCCCTCCTCGGGCATCTTGAGTGTCTCTTGTTCAGCCATGAATGATCGTACCTGGTCGTCGTCAACGCTTCGCAGGCCTGCCGCTATTAAAAGGGTTTGGCGGCGGTCACGGTCGGTGCGGGCCGTCCACGGGCACCGGGGCCGGCGCGTCCTGGCCGTGCACGAGGCGGCTGACGATGAACCCGAAGGCGAACGCGGCGCCGTGCATCGCGATGGCAAGCAGGGGTACGAACGCCAGTTCGACGGTGAGTTCGAAAAGTAGGAATCCGGCCAGCCACGGTGCGGGGTTGCGCGCCGTGGCCAACAACGCGCCTAGCAGGCCGAAGCATCCGACGGAGGCGCCGGACCAGCTTACGCTGGCCGCATGCTGACTCAACGGAGAGACGCCCGGCACCTGTCCCAACAGGACGACGACGGTGAGCAGGGCGACACCGGCCAGCGACGCGCCGTAGAAGACGAGGAACGTCCGGAGGGTGCCTTCGCGCGCTTCGTACGCGACGCCGGCAACCAGCAGCAAGACCGTCACGTAGACCATCTGCGGCCATGAGTGTTGGACGACAATCCCGACGTGGCTGACGACGACGGCGCGGGCCGCGTCGCTTTCCCACAGGCGGACGATGAAGCCGATGTTGTCCCGCACGGCCTGGGGGATCCAACCGTCGCCGCGCACCAGGAAAAGGAAGATCGGCCACGCGAAAAGAAGGAACCCGCCGACGAAACGGGCGCGCAAGACGGCGTCACGCACGGACCGGACGGGGCCGTGCAGGGTCTGGCATCCGCTAAATGGGAGGAACCGCTCGGGGAAGAGCATTCAGCCTCTATGTTTGGCGCCGCAGGGATATAGGGGTTTCCTCACCCGAACTAGTCCGGCGCCTTGTCGAGGATGCGTACGCCCGCCTCGCCGGCCACGTACGCCTTGTCGGCGATGCCGGTGAAGATCCCGACCTCGCACACGCCCGGCATCTGTTTGATCGCGCGTTCGGTCTGCGCCGGGTTCGCCATCCGGGCGAACTTCGCGTCGAAGATCCAGTTGCCGTTGTCCGTCTCGTACGGTTCGCCGTCCGTCTTCCCTTCGCGCAGCAGCACCTGGGCCCCCTGCATCTGGACGCGCGGCCAGAGGACGCGCGTGGCGAACGGGACGATCTCGATGGGCACCGGGAACCCGGTCCCGACGCGGTCGACGACCTTGGATTCGTCGGCGACGATGACGACGCGTTGGCTGGCCGACGCGACGACCTTCTCACGCAGCAGCGCGCCGCCGCCGCCCTTGATGAGGTCGAGGTGGCCGTCGACCTCGTCCGCGCCGTCGAGCGTCAGGTCGAGGTGGTTCACCACGTCGAGGGTGGCCAGCGGGATCCCGAGGCGTTCGGCCTCCTTCTCGGTCCGTTCGGACGTCGGCACGCCGATGACCCCCAGGTCGTCCTCGTCGATCCGCCGGGCGACCTCTTCAAGCACGTATTGCACGGTGGAGCCGGTGCCGAGGCCGAGCTTCATGCCGTCTTCGACCTCTGCGTCCACGGCCGCGACCGCCGCCTGCTTCTTCCATTCGTCCTGGGCCGACATCGGCCGCGCGATGGGCACGCGGCGTTTAGGCTTGCCGGCGCGTTTCGACACGTATTTAACGCGTCGCGCGGGATTCTACCAGGGGATGCACTCGTGAACGAGTTCCAACACGACAAAGGCACGGTTTTTTCGTCGATCGACCGGCGGACATGGAAGAAGTGGTTGTTCTACGGCGACATGATCGTCTGGTGCATCTTCGTGGCGTCGATGGCCCTGGTCATCACCAACATGTACCTCGTGGGCTGGGCGCGCGGGGAAGCCGACATGGCCGCCTCGGACAACTACTGGTTCAACGCGATGACCGCGCTCGGTTTCATGGTGGCGGCGTTGGCGTGGCTCTTCTTTCGGTTCTGGAAGAACGGGTACCTGGCGCTCAAGCGGCCGTTCTAGGCGCCCTCATGCGTCTGGAATCGCGGTGAACCCGTCGTCCATCGGTTCGCCGTAGAACGCGGTCACCCACAGCTCGACGGGTTGTTCCAAAACGACGACCACCATGGTCGGCTCGCCCGACTGGCCAGGCACCCAGATCCGGTGGCGGACCTCGTACGTCTCGTCCGGCTCCTCCAAGCCGCCGAACGACGCGTCGACGCGAAGGATCACGGGGCTCGGGCCGGTCTCGCTGCCGTACCCGTGCGCGAAGCTGCACGGGTTGCACGTCTCGTCGAACCCTGCGACGAGGTTGAACGCCTGCGCGGAGAAACTCGAACTGCGTTCCCACACGAGCTCCCCGAGGATCGTCTCCACGTCGCCGCGGACCTCGGTGTCCCACGTGACGCGGTGGTTGGACGAAACGACACAGTTCCACGTCATGGTGGTCACGATTACGCCGGCACCGCATCCGAGGTGGCCCACGTACGGGATCGTTTCGAAGAAACTCGCCGCGACCTCCACCGGGTCCAACTCGAGGGCCTTGGTCGCATCCTCGCCGGCGCCCAACGTGACCTTGGCGGCCATGGATTGGTAGCCGAGACGTTGCGCCGCCACAGTATACTCGCCGGGCTCCAACCCGTCGAAGACCGCACGGCCGTCGTCGTCGGTGCTCCGCAGCGCGTCCTCCATTTCGAGAAGCGCCACGGCGACGCCCGGAAGCGGCAGCAGCGTGTCGTCGGTCACCAGCACGGTGAGGCGGGCGGTACCGTCGCCGACGACGCCTTCGCTGGGCGCCTCCAGGTCCTCCCCGGCATCCTCGCCTCCACCCGAACACCCGGCGAACACGACAGCAATCAATGTCAATGCGACCAACACGCCACGGGCATCCATGCGTACCACCGCCAGGACAGGAGGCGTTTGTCGATAAAGCGTTTGCCGGAGTCGCGGGCCGCCTCCGGGCTCCGAGCAACCTTTAATACGCCACCTTCATAGAGCGGGACGGCTGCGCAAGGCGTGGGCTAGACCGGAGGGTTAGGCGTCCTCTCTACCACCAATCGTCTTCATGATGGGGTCGAACCCCCCGGACGGCCAAGCGAACGGGTACGGGACCAGTCGACGACGATGAAGCTTCGTCCCTCGGGGCCGAAGGCGTCGTCGCGGGCTTCCGGAGGGAAGCCGGCGGCGGCCTCACCGCGGAAACCGGGTCAGGCACGGAAGTGAGCAGCCTCACCGCGGACTGCCGGAGCTTGAGGGGTCACGGGGCAGATGGAATCGGCCGGCCAACCCGCATCCGTGGCGCAGGACTACCGGGGAGCGCCCACGCCCGCAAATGCCATCCGCCCGCTCCGCCGGCGTCTTCAGCCGGCGCGCGTGGGCAGCTCGATCATCCACGCTTCCGAGAACGGCACGTCGGGCGTCGTGTTGCGGCCATCCTGCCAGACGGCGATGACGCCGTCGGCGTTGTACGAGATGCCCAGATAGTCGCCTAGATGCGTCAGGAACGACGGCTGGTTGTTGATTGCGGCCGGGTCGGTCGGCTCGCTGCTGACCCGGTACTCGGCGAAGGTGCGCCCGCCGTCGGTGGACCGCGCGACGAACGCGTGCCACGTGTCCGGGGCGCCGACCGCGGCCATGTAGACGATCGAGACGGAGCCGTCCGGCTCCACGACGAGTTCGGGCATCCGGTGGTCCATCCCGTTTCCCACCTCGTCCTGGTTGACGCGGACGGGGTCCTCCCAGGTCGTGCCGTTGTCGCGCGACACGTGTAGGTAGACGTCCCCGTCCCCGTTGCCGTTCCGGTCGTCGGCCACCACGGCGTAGACGGTGCCGTGGTTCGGCCCGCCGGTCCGGTCGACGTCGACGGACGGGATCCAGGTGCCGGGGTTCTGCGCGATGAGCCGCGGCTCCGAGAAGTCGTCGCCGACGCGTTCGCTCACGTAGAACGAACCGGAGCGCAGCTCGGACCACAGGACGAGCAATCGGCCGTCGGCGGTGACCGTCGGCCAGGCGCCCATCTGATGCTGGCCGGAGCCGAGGTAGTGCGGTTCGGGCGGGTGGATGGGGACGGGGTCGTCCCAGGTGCGGCCGCCGTCGGTGCTCTGGGCGAACATGATGCGCGCCTCGGCCGACTGCTGCCAGCGTTCGCTGTACGCGGCGTAGACGTGCCCGGTGAACGGGTCGACGGCGATCTGCTCCTTGTCCACGTGCGGGCCGATCTGCGATGTCGGCACGTCGTGCAGGCCGTCCACGCCCACGGCGCCGTTGGCGAACTCCGCGACGAAGGAAGGTTCGCGTGAACCCCATGGGAACTCCGCGACGCCGATGCTGATGACGACAGGCGGCCGGATCGGCAGCACGCCCAAGAGGAGGCTGCCGTCCGGCTGGAAGGCCAGGACGCCGTCGCCTAGCGCCCAGGCGCCGGGGAACGGTCCCACCTCGGTGTCGCCGGGGTAGCCGCGGATCGCCTCGTAGTCCCACGTCTGGCCTCCGTCGTCGCTCAGCGCGATGCCCGTCCACTGCATCGAGTCGTACGGGGCCAATTCGTACTGCGTCGGATACGGGACCATCATGACCGCGGCCATGTGAAGCGGATTGTTGGGGTCGGTCGCCACGTCGATTTCGCGGGCGCGCACGCGTTCGTCAAGCAGCACCCGGTCCATGCCGGCGACAAGGGCCGGGTCGAAGACGTCGACTTCGGGGGTGTCATCGTTTGCGGGCGTGGCACCTTGCAGGCACCCCGCAAAGAACAGTGGGACGGCGATGGCTGTGAACGCAAGCCGGGACCAGGTTGGCATTGGTTCGAACGGCGTCGGCTCGGTTAAAGAATGGACGGCTATCATGCGCGGCCGCTGCCATGGCGCCCGGTCATAAGGCACGCCCACGCCCGCAACATCCCTGTTCGAACCGCGGCCCGGAGCGATCAAACAGGTTTGACATGTCCACTTTCACTCGACCCCCCGAAAGCGGCTTATGAATCGGACGCCAAGAACCCGCCGTGAAGCGGACCATATCGGCGTGGACGGTCACGCCGACGACGCTCATCTGGGTCATCGGCCTTCTCGCGATGACGGAGGCGCTCCTAGAAGCGGGCGCTGCCGTCCTCGAAGGAGACGAACCGCGGGCCGTGCTCTGGGTGGCGGGCGCAATCGCGATCTTCGCGTTGGCCGTCTTGGTCGAAAGGGTTAAAGCGGAATCGGAGCCATGATACGATGAACGGTATGGAGTTCTTTGAAGGTGACCCTGTGGTCGTCCGACTCAAGAAGCTCGCGACGGGGATGCTGGTGGTCGCCGTCGTGATGCTCGTGGCACTTCTCGCCATGATGCTTTAGCCGGCGCCGTGGCATTTTAAAGGCGGGCCCACCTACCGGCGGTCCGGGGTTCCTGGTGGCTCTCTGGACTTGGATTCTGGTCGGCGCGCTCGTCGCGCTGTTGATCCTCCTTGCGGTCGTCTATTACAACCGGTTCGTCCGCGCGGAGAACCGGATCGACAACGCGTGGGCGCAGATCGACGTACAGCTCAAACGGCGGACCGACCTCATCCCGAACCTCATGGAGAGCGTCAAGGGGTACATGAAGCACGAGCGAGAGGTGCTGGAGAACGTGACCAAGGCCCGCTCGGCACTCATGAACGCGAAGGGCCCGCAGGAGAACATCGACGCGGACAACATGCTCACGGGCGCGCTCAAGTCGCTGTTCGCCGTAGCCGAGGCGTACCCGGACCTCAAGGCGAACCAGAACTTCCTTCAGTTGCAGGACGAGTTGACGCACACGGAGAACAAGATCGCCTTCAGCCGCCAGTTCTACAACGACGCGGTGCTCGAGTACAACAACGCGATCGAGCAGTTCCCAGGCAACCTGTTCGCCGGGATGTACGGACACCGTGAGAAGGACATGCTGCGGATCCCCGAGGCGGAGAAGGCCGTCCCGAAGGTCGACTTCTCCTAAGGTGACGCCATGGCCCGCCCCCGGATGCTCGACGACCAGATCCGGTACAACAAGCGCCGCAGCTTCCTCATCGTCGTCTACGTGTTCCTCGTCCTGGCGGTGATGATCGGAGCCGTCAGCCTCCTGCTGGGCGTGCCGTGGTGGATGGGGCTCGTCTTCGGCGGCCTCGGGGCGCTCCTCTACGTATTGATGGCCAGCGGGTTCAGCGTCCAGGCGGTGCTGAAGGCCGCCGACGCGCGCCCGGCCGACCCGAAGGTGCGCCAGGAGAAGCTGTTGATCTACAAGGTGGAGGAGCTGGCGTTGGCCGCCGGAATCCCGCCGCCCAAGGTCTACGTGACGCCCAGCAAGGACCTCAACGCGTTCGCCACCGGCCGCAACCCGGAGGAGGCCGTGGTGGCGGTGACGCACGGCGCCCTCAAGGAGTTGAACCAGGAAGAGCTGGAAGGTGTCCTCGCCCACGAACTGAGCCACGTCAAGAACTACGACATCCGGCTGGCCACGATCACCATCGCCCTGGTGGCGATCATCGCGATCGTGGCGGAGATCGTCTTCCGGGTCATGTTCTTCGGGGGCCTGCGCGGCGGCCGCGGCGGCAAGGAGGGCGGCGTCCTGATGCTCGTGCTGATCGTCTTCGCGGTGCTCTTCGTCATCCTGGCCCCGATTCTCAGCCGGTTGGCGTACCTCGCGATGAGCCGCCAGCGCGAGTACCTGGCCGACGCGTCTGGCGCGATGATGACGCGCAACCCGGAGGGGTTGGCCAAGGCGTTGCAGAAGATCGACGCCGACCTCATCGACGACCCGAAAGGGTCGCGGACCGTCGCGTCCCTGTTTCTGGCCAACCCCTTCAAGCGGCAGTCCAAGGAATCGCTGTGGGCGACGCACCCGCCACTTGAGAAGCGGATCGCCCGGCTGCGCCGCGTCGACGTCGAGACGTACCGCAAGATGCGCCAAGCGGGCGCCACCTAGGAGTTGGCGGCCGCTTCGTAGCGCCGCACGAACGCCGTCTCGCAGCCCTTGCAGCAGAACGCGTAGTGCCGCTCGCCGAGTTTCCGGGTCCGGGCACGACCGTGCATCGGCCCATCGCAATGCACGCACGTCCACGGCGCCGACGCCTCCTCCGGTTCTTCGCGTTGGCGTACGACGACCCGGTAGCCGGCGATGAGGCCCACGTCCTCCATCCGTCGGATGCGCGCCGAGACCGTCGGCGTCGTCGACCCAATCTCTTGCGCGATCGAACGGTAGCTGGCCCGGGCGTCGCGGCGCAGCACGTCGAGGATCCGCTGGTCGAGCTCGTCAGGGACTCCTCCAGGAGACATGCTTTACGATTGTAAAGGCCAATTTATAAACAATTCCGTCGACTACAGACGACCCGATGGTCCACACGTGCCCGATGCACCCGGACGTCCGCGAGGACGACCCGGGCGACTGCCCGCAATGCGGGATGAGCCTCGAAGCGGCCGAACCACAGGCGCCCAAGACCAAGCAGGAATGGACCTGCCCGATGCATCCGGAGGTCGTCCGCGACGAGCCCGGCGATTGCCCCAAGTGCGGGATGAGCCTCGAACCCCGCACCGTCAGCGTCGACGAAGGCCCCGGCGAGGAATACCAGTCGATGGCGCGTCGTTTCTGGGCCGCCGTGCCCCTGACCGCCGTCCTCCTGCTCATCGCCATGGGCGAGATGATCCCCGGCGTCTCGTTCGACGCGTTCGCCTCACGGCGGACGCTCCTGTGGGCCCAGTTCGCGCTCGCCACGCCGGTCGTCCTGTGGGGCGGCTGGCCGTTCTTCGTCCGCGGATGGAGGTCCGTCGTCACGTGGAACCTCAACATGTGGACCCTCATCGGCCTCGGCGT
>CAZXJU010000051.1:0-10935 GCA_964641035.1 uncultured Halobacteriales archaeon
AGCCGGTGCACCGGCACAGGTTGCCCGAGAGCGCCTGTTGCGTCTCTTCGCGGCTCGGCTCCGGGTTCTCGTCGAGAAGGGCCTTGGTGGCCATGACGAAGCCGGGCGTGCAGAAGCCGCATTGGCTGCCGCCGCACTCGGTGTACGCGCGTTGCACGGGATGCAGTTCGTTGGGTCCGCCGAGGCCTTCGACGGTGGTGACCTCGTGGTCCGCCGCGGACGCGGCCAATGTCAGGCAGCTGAGGCGCGCCTCGCCGTCGATGATGACGGTGCAGCAGCCGCACGTGCCCATGTCGCAGCCGCGTTTGGTGCCTTTGAGGCCCATGCGTTCGCGCAACACGTCGAGCAGGATCGCGTTGGGCGGGGCGCTGACGGTGCGGTCGGCGTTGTTGACGCGGAGGGTGAGCGTGCGTTCCTTCATCGTTTCACCAGGAGGCGTTCGGGGGTCTCGTCCTTGAGAGTTTGGACGATGGAGGCGGCGACGGCCACGGCGATCTCTTCCGGCGACTCGGCGCCCACGTCGAGTCCGATGGGGCATTCGACGGCGTCGACGCGGTCCTCGGCCACACCCCAGTCGATGAGACGTTTGCGGAAATCGGTCCATTTCGCGTCGGACCCGATGGCGCCCACGTGCCCGTCGAAGCGAGGCAGCAATTCCTTGAGGGTGTGCGCGTCCAGGTCGTGCGAGTGGCCGAGCAGGTACGCGTGCGTGTAATCCGAAAGGTCGGCGTCGCGGGCGAAGTCGGCCGGGTCCTCCGCGTGGACGTCGGTGGCGTCGGGGAACCGGTCGGGGTCGGCGAACTCGGCGCGTCCGTCGACGACCGTGACGTCCCAGTCCATCGTCTGGGCCAGTTGCGCGAGCGCCAGGCCGCAGTGGCCTCCGCCGAACAAGAGCAGGTGCGGAAGCGGCCGGTGGACCTGGATCGCGATGTGGACGGTGCCGCCGCACACGCTGTCAAGGCCTTCGGGCTTCCACTTGGCCAGGTCGAACGTGTGCAGGCCGGACTCGCCGGTCTCCAACGCCGTCTCGCACAGCGCCTTGACCTTCTCTTCGAGGCCGGCGCCGCCGATGGTGCCGTGGACGCGTCCCTGGCTCGTGACGACCATGGTGGCGCCGACCTTGCCGGGCACGCTGCCTTCGGCGTCGACGACCGTGGCGACGGCGAACGGCGCGCGCCGCTCGGCCAGGTCCATCATCCGCCGCAGGTCCATTCTACGCAGGGGCCCACCTCCGCGGCACGTCCTTGGCGGCTTCGTAATCCTCGGGCGTGTCGAGGTTGACGAGGACGCCCGGATTTTCTGTGGGGACCTCGTCGACGCGGTCCTCGTCCTCGTAGACGACTTGGTTGAGCGGCTCTTCGTCGGAAAGCGCCATGATCTCGTCATAGACGTCGCGGCGGACTAGCAGCGGATGGCCGGTCTTGCCGTCGTACGCGGGGACCGCCAACGGCTTTTCGGATTGGGCGAGCGTTTTCACGTCGGTCGGCGTGAACAGCGGACGGTCGACGGGTGCGATGAGGACGGCGTCGGTCCGTAAAAGGACCTCCAGCCCGACTTTGACGCTTGAGGTCCGTCCGTCCTGCCATGCGTCGTGGCGTACGACTTCGACGCCGGACGGCACGGCCGGCTCGATCGCGTCGGCGTCGGCGCCCAACACCGCGATGACGCGGTCGCATCCGCCCTCGACGAGGGCGGCACACACCCTTTCGATCGCAGGCACCCCGTCGAACTCCAGCAAGGCCTTCGGGCGGCCCATGCGGGACGAGGCGCCGGCGGCCAGGACGACGGCGCCGAGCATCGACGGCGTATCCCAGCCGTCCCGTAAAGGGTTTCGCGGTCGGTTTCGGCGTCGCGACCGGTTCCAGGGGCCGGAATGACTCCCGACGGGACAGCGAGTCGCCGTTGCGTCGGAACGCCACCATGCTCCGTGCTAACAAGCCTTATATGGGTGCCGGCCTTCCAACTGCGATGCGGCTACGTGGTGGCCGCGGGAGCAGAGAAACATGAGGTACACGACGTCCGCGATAATAATCGGCCTGGCGATGGCTTTGGCGGCAGCCCCTTCGGTTTCCGCCATCGGCGTGAACGTTAGTATCGACGATAGCATCCACCCCGGCCCGGTAAATGTGCGGGATGCCGAACCACCGGTCGAACCTGAATTGGCTCCAGACGTCGAGTTGCATCCCGATGGCGTGCTGGATAGGCAGGAGACACGCGAGGACAATCCTTGCGTTAACGGACCGGACGAAAGCATATGCGTAATTGACGATGATTGCATCGGATTCATCTACAACGGCGGTTCACACCAAGCCATAGGTGCTTGCAACCGTGACGGGGGGACCGGAGCCTGCGTGGAGGACGACAACGGTTACCTCTGCTTCGGCCTCAACCCGAACGGTTGCGTCGGCTTTTGGGAGGGACCCGACCCCGACTTTGAAGTGTGCATCAACTGAAGCTCCCATTACCGGCTGAGGAAAACCATCGACTTCCAGTCGTGCGTGGCCGCCCGATCGTGAAAGGCGCCTCTCCAGGCTGCCCCTCTTGATGGTCAGCCGGGACCGAACGTCAGGCCGCCCATCTGGCCGTGGCCGATCGGAGTCATTCTTCGATTGCCGTCATCGGAACCTGCGATCTGACATGACCACCGCCAAACCCAGGAAAATGAGCGTGGCAACCAGGGACACCGCGGTGGCGGCTTCACCGGGCTTCGCCAAAATCTGTCCCTCTTGGTCCGGAACGTCGACGCTATCGGTTACGGTGGCACGAAGCCGGGCGAACCCCGAATCGAACGGCGGTTCATTCGCCGAGAACCCCGCGAATCCATCAAAACGCTCGCCGGCCCGTGCGTCCGACGGCGCCTTCACAGCCAATTGGATGTCCCATGGCTCGCCAGGCGCCAACGTTCTTTCGGGTTGCTGAGCCCACCAGGCCCATTCCCCATGCGATGCGAGGACCACCGGCTCAAGCGTCAAGGGCGTGTCGACCCGTTCGTTGACGACGGTGAGATTGAAGACGCTCGTACGGCCCGGATTCATCAGGCGAATCGCAGGCGGCTCAACCTTGACCGACAAACCCCCGGAATGGAGTGACTCATCCTCGATGGGTTCGAGATATTCCTTCAAGGGAAGAAACACCATTGATTCCTGGACGACCAGGTCGGCCGAGGCCGACCGAGCCACGGCTGGAAGCCCCGCCGTGAGCGTCAACGCCAGCCGCAGATTTCCCGCGGCGCTTGGTGGGACATGATTACCGAGGTCGGCGCCTTCCATTCCCACGGAAAAATCGTAGTCCGTGTCAGCCATCAGATTACCGAGGCGTTCGTCTCCCGCCGCAAGCCGGACCCAGGCGCCTCCCGGACAGCCTGGCTGTACAACTTCCGCGGACATGGTTCCGCTTGGGTCGCAAAATAGAACCTGTGCCCGCACCGTTGCATCCGGCAAGGCCCCTTTGGTGCGAAGTACGCCTTCGAACTTACCCGCCGTCTGTCCGTCGAAGGCAAGGCCGACTTGTAGGGCGGGCATAAGGTCAAACGTCCAATTTAGTCGCACAGGCTGGGATGGTTGGACCCGGATGGTCGGAGGGACCGGTTCGTCGGCAGCGTCCGGATTCGGGTCGTCCCGCAGGGTGTTCGTCCACGTAGCCTGGGGTGCCGGATCAGGTTCCGTACCGCGTTGGTGGCTGTGCAAGTACAGGACGCTGTGATGTGCCGCGGGTTGGGGGTAGGAAGGCCACTCAAGCTCGAAGTCAACCGTTACTGATTCTTGCGTCTGCACAGAGAGGCCGGTGAGCTGGAAGCCCGCCGTCGTGCCGTGCTCGTGTTCAACGGTAGTCTCAACCAGTATGCCGGCTGAAACGGTCTCTCCGGCCGGGATGTGGACTAACGGCGGATACACCAGATCGAACGCGCCTTCGCCTTGCGTGCCATTCAACGCAATATCCAATCCCTCGGGACTGTAGCTAGTGAAATCGATGGGAAAATGCGCCACCGGTGTTTCTCCTGCGCTTACGTAATTCGGGGTCGGCGTGGAGAGCCGGAAGGAACGGGCGGTCCCCGGTCCGGCCCCCGGCACTTCCATCGGCCCGAAGGTGTCTCGGTCCGGCAATCGATCGTACACGTACACGTCGTCCCGGAAGCCCAGTAACGACACGTTTCCTTCCGCGTAGAACCCTTGGAGCGTTCCCCCGTCGATAAGCCGTTCCCCGTTGGAGCCCGTGATGGCGGCCATAGGTGCCCGGGCTAGAAGCACACCCGCAGATTGGTCCACGGAACCAGGTAAGCATTGAACCTCCATCCAATCCTGTGGCCGGTCGGCGTTGTACGGCCGTTGTAGCAGCGTGAACGGGTGTTCCTCCGTACAATCCATGTATAAAATTTGGAACTCGACGTCGATGAATTTGAAAGCGATTGCCAATTCACCGTTCCCATTTAGGGCAGGCGCGCCGGCCGTCTGCATCGTGATTTCCAAATTTTGTTGGGAATCAATCGTGGCGGTCGTCCGGACGAGGTCCGCCGAGTCGTATCCATCCGGCGCGGGTCCTTGGTCGTTGCCGTTAGCCATCAAACGCTGGTCGCCCGCGGGATCTTCCGCCTGTACATTGTCGGCTTGGTCCGCCACGACGTTCGCTGCGCCTGCGATGATGATTATCACCACGACGCATGGCGGGGCCCATTGAGACAACGGCACCAACTCAAAGCAGGGGGGGCCTTTTGGCATCAAAACGTTTTCGGTCAAGACAGAACAGCGGCGATCGGCTTGGAACGCGTTTTCGTCGAGGGCGGCGGCCAAGTTAAGCCCGGTCTGGGGCCGCTCGTCCATGGTCTGGTTTCGGATGGGTGGATGCCCGGGCCCGCATTTGGGCGTGTTGGGTCATGGGTCAGGGTGCATGCGCGGTGCTCGGCGCGGCCGGACTCGAACCCCTGGCCAGCCGGACAGAACCGTTTAATACTGGCACCGCGGCTCGTGGTAGCTAGCCTTACGGCAGGTGCGCGTGATGAAACAATTTCTAGCATGGTCCATGGCGGCGCTCATGGCGGCGGTCGTGATGGCCGGCTGCATCGGCGGCGGCGATTCGACGGCGACGGGCGACACCGGACCGTCGGGACCGGACGCCGTGTTCGACGCGGACACGGGAGCCATCCAAGGCGTGGTCCAGACGAGCGAGCTTCTGCCCATCGGTGGCGCTACGGTCGGCACCCAGGACGGGACGTTGGCGGCAACCAGCGACCAGGGCGGCGGCTTCGCCTTGAACAAGGTCGACCCCGGCAAGTACGTCATCTTCGCGCAAGCACTCGGCTTCGAATCGGCGGCACAGAACGCCGACGTCGTCGCCGGCCAAGCGACGGAGCTGAGCTTCGTTCTCGACCCGGTCCCCACCGACGCGCCGTACGTATTCTCGGAGATCAACGAAGTGGTCGTCACCGCCATCATGTGGAAGCTGACACCCGAGTGCATCTACACCGACGTGAACACGCTGGCAAAGACGTGCGGCGGCTACCGTCCCGGCTGCGAACCGAGCGGCGCGTGCGAGGTCCACTACGACGAAGACGTCGTGACGCGGGAATGGAAGACCATCGTCGCGGAGATCGACTGGGAGCCGCAGACCGGCCTCACGGGCCGCGGCTTCAGTTTCGACCTCAATGCCCCCAACATCACGCGCGGCACGGGCGGCTCCATCAACCAAGCCGACCCGTACACGTTCTCCTCGGAATCGGACGTGGCGCCGATCGTCCACCGCGTCGACCTCCCGACGACGCTTCAGGAGCGTGGGATCGCCGAGGCGGACTGGTACCCCTACGAGGACGATGACTGCACCGCGCCGACTTCGGGTGCCGCGAACTGCGACTGGTTCTACCGCGTCTTCGCCGCCGCGTGCGACCTGGGGATCTGCCCCGACGGCCTGGGTCCCGACTACGGCCTCATGTACGAGGGTCGCGCCACGGTCTACATCAGCGTCTTCATCAAGGAGCCGGCCGAGCCGAACTACTCGCTGGTCCCCGACGTCTGACGCGGCCGAGGACGTATCGCGGAGGCCCCGCGCGGCGCCTTCCGGCCGCGCGCACGGCCTCGAATCCGCAGGCCGCGTGCCAGAACCGTTTAATAGGGTCACCGCGACTAGGAGTAACTAGCCATTCGGCAGGTGTGTTAGATGAAACGATTTTCAGTATGGATGATGGTCGCCTTGATGGCGTCAATCGGATTGGCAGGCTGCATCGACGGAAGCGAACCGACGAACGCCGATGTCGGCCCGTCGGGTCCGGAGGCGCAATTCGGTGAGGACACGGGCGCCATCCAAGGCCTGGTGCAGACGAACGAACTGCTGCCGATCCCTGGCGCGAAGGTCGCGACGCAAGACGAGTCGCTGTCCGCCACGACCGACGAGGGCGGCGCCTTCGCGATCAGCAACGTGGAACCCGGCCAGTATCAGATCTTCGCGGCGGCCCTCGGCTTCGAGCAGGTCGTCCAGCGTGTCGACGTCGTCGCCGGGTCCGCCACGCAGTTGAACTTCGTCTTGGACCCCGTCCCGACGGACGGCCCGTTCTCCATTTTCGGCACGGAGGAACTCGTGGTGACGGGAATCCTTTGGAAACTCACCCCGGAGTGTATCTACGAGCCATTGACGGAGATCAATCCGCTCTTGAAGACGTGCGGCGGGCTCCGGTTTGCCGGCTGTGACGCATGCGAGACCCACTGGGACGAGGACACCGTCACCCCGGAATGGAAGACGATCCTCGTCGAATTGGATTGGGAACCGCAGACCGGCGTCACCGGCCGCGGCTTCTTGATGGACCTCAACGCACCCAATGTCACCCGTGGCACGGGCGGGGCGATCCCGCAAGGACACTCGCACACGTGGTTCGCGTCCTCCGACGAGGCGCCCATCGTGCACCGGGTCGACAACCCCCAGACCCTCGAAGAGCGCGAAATCCCGGAATCCGATTGGTACGTGTACGAAGACAACGACTGCACGGCACCCAACGAGGGCAACCCGAACTGCGACTGGTTCTTCCGCGTCTTCCCTGCCGCCTGCGACCTGGGAATCTGTGAGGACGGCTTCGGGCCGGACTACGGCATCATGTACGAAGGCCGGGCGACCGTCTACTACGAGATCTTCATGGGTGAACAGGCGCCGGCTGCGTACACGAACATCCCGGACGTCTGACCCCACGGCCCTCTAGGCGACGCCCACGCCGATCAACCGGCCGACGATGAACGTCACCGCGGCCGCCACGAACCCCAGGAACAGCATCTCCACGCCGCGTTTCCACGGGTTCAGGTCGCTGGCTTTCGCGCGCAGGGCGCCGGCGACGAACAGGCCGATGGAACTGGCGCCTGAGGACCACCACAACCCCTCGGCCGCCGGCGCCACGAAGTACGGCACCACCGGGATCAACGCGCCCACCAGGAACGCCACCAGGATCAACCCCGAGGCGGTCCACGGGTTGCGCTCCGACTCTTCGCCCAACCCGAACTCCTCGCGCATCATGAAATCCAAGAGCTTCTCCTTGTCCGAGACGATCGCCTCGACCGCCTCCTCGAGCGCCACGCCCGAGAGCCCCTTGTTCTCCATCGCCTCGCGCACCTCCAACGCCTCCAACTCCGGCCACTTCTGGATGTGCTCCCGCTCCCGCGTCGCCTCCGCATCGTAATACTCCTGCTGGCTCTTGGTCGAGATGTACTCGCCCACCGCCATCGACAACGCCCCCGCCACGCCGACCGCGACGCCCACGATGCCCACCTGGGCCCCGCCGGCCACGGCCGCCGCCCCGGCGAAGGCACCGGCGACGCCCGCGGTCGCCGCATACGTCGAGACGAGCCCGTCGTTGAACCCGAGCACCAGGTCCCGCACGTAGTTGCGAAGCGACTTCTGCTCCGCCATCTCCCCCTTCGGGATCCGGTGGCGTGTCCTCGGCGGGCCCGCATGCTCACGTTGCAGGTCCGCAAGCGTCTTGCCGTCCTCGGCCCTCGGCGCGTCGTCGCCTTCGAACGGTTCGTGCAGGTCCGGCATGTACGAGCACGGGACGGCGCGTCCGCCTCAAGAAGGCTTTCGTCCGGTCAGACGCGCAGGTTCCGCCGCAGGATCGCGTCGCGCACCCGCCGCGGAACGAACCGCGAGAGCCGTACGCTCAGGCTCGACCGGAACCCGACGCGGTACCGCGCCTTCGGCCACCGCGCCACGAGCGCCCGGCGCACCTTGCGCACCACGCGCTGCGGCTTGACGTTGCCCCACCCGGTCATCATGTCGCGCGCCAACCGGTCGAACGCCGCATCATACGACCGGTCCGCGTCCACCGTCGACTCCTTGAGATGCTTGCCCGCCGTGGCCTGGAACTCGGTGGCCACCGGCCCCGGCTCGATGAGACTCACCCGGATCCCGTCCCGGTGCACCTCCATCCGAAGTGCGTCCGCGGCCGCCTCGAGCGCGAACTTGCTTGCGCAGTACGCGCCCATCATCGGGAGGCTGATCCGACCGGCCAGACTCGAAAGGAACACGATGCGGCCTCGATGCGCACGCAGCGAGGGCAGCAGCCGGCGCGTCAACTCCATGTGCCCGAAGACGTTGACCTCGAACTGGCGGCGCCACGCGGCCGCCGGCAGCATCTCCACCGGCCCCATCACGCCCACGCCCGCGTTGTTGACGAGCGCGTCGAGCCCGTCGGCGGCGACCGCCTCCGCGACCCGCGCCACGTCCTCGGCATCGGTCATCTCCAGGCGGAGCGCCGTCACGCCGTCGGCCTTGAGCGCGGCCAGGTCGTCGTCCGTGCGGGCGGTGCCAAGGACGTCCCACCCGTCAGCGGTCAACCGGCGGGCCACCGCGCGGCCGATCCCCGTGCTGGCGCCTGTGATGAGGACACGTCGGGCCATCGGCGCGCCATGCCGGGGCGCGCGTTTCTACGTTTGGGACGCCGGACCCGGTGGCCGCTACCTCTCGATCGGCGCGTTGACCAGGTTTCCGTATTCGGTCCACGAGCCGTCGTAGTTGCGCGTCGGCCACCCGAGGATCTCGTGAAGCGCGAACCACGTGTGGCTCGAGCGTTCGCCGATGCGGCAGTAGGCGATCGTCTCGGTGTCGGGTCCTGCGCCGGCGGCACCGTAGAGCGCCTCCAACTCGTCGGGACCCTTGAACCGGCCGGTCTCCTCGTCGACCGCTTGCGACCACGGGATGTTCACCGCGCCCGGGATGTGTCCGCCGCGCTGCGCCGTCTCGTCAAGGCCCGGCGGCGCCAGGATCTTGCCGGTGAACTCGTCGGCGCTGCGCACGTCGACGAGCGGCTGGTCTTGGCCGCCTTCGGACGGCAGCACGTCGTCGCGGTACGCCCGGATCTCGTCGCGCTCCTCGCCCAGCGTCACGTCGCCGTTGGAGAAGCTTTTGGTCTCCTTCGTCAACGGCTGATCTTCCCGCTCCAACGCGGTGCGGCCGCCGTCCAAGAGCCGCAGCCGGTCGGTCGGGAATCCTCGATATTTCAGGAGCCAGAACGCGTAGGAGGCGAACCAGTTGTCGTTGTCGCCATAGAGGACGACCGTCGTGTCGTCGGAGACGCCTGCCTCGCGCAGCAGCGTCTCGACCTGCGTCTTCGACGCGACGTCGCGACGCACCGGGTCCTGCAGTTGCTCCGTCCAGTTCCACCCGACGGCGCCCGGCAGGTGGCCCGTTTCGTACACGCTCGTGTCGACGTCCACCTCGATGAAGCGGACGTCGTCGTTTTCCAGGTTCTCGCGCGCCCACTTGGTACTCACAAGCGGCGGCTTCGTTGTCGTCGTGGTCTCGGTCACGTGCTCACCACGACACCCCAACCCCCAGGGATAGTTGGGTTTTCGCGTAGCGGCAACCGGGCCACCCGCCGTAGACTGGTCTAACGCTTTTCATGGGTCCCGCCTCGGGTCGACGGGGCCCGGCCGTTGGGGTTAGATAACCGCAAAAAATATCGCCACGGCGAGAAAGAGCACCAAGGCCAATCCGAGAAACATCCAATCTGTCGGACTGAGGTCGCGGACCCATCGGTCGAAGTTTGCCGAGGCCGACTGATCGGTGGTCGAGGTCACGCCGTGACCGGGCTCCGGGGCAGGTGCCGGCCCTTGGCTCGGCGCGGCTTCCATCGGCGAAGGCCGAGGCGGCTCCGTCTTTCGGGCTGCCTCGACTCGCGCTGGTCCGGACCATTCCTGGAAGAGTTACGTCAGGTCCTCAACTTGCAGTTGAAGCGTCCTGATGTAGCGCGTGTTTCGTTCCAATCCCTCAATTGCGCGGACCACCCGGCCCTGGCTCCAAGCTAGGCGTCCGATACCCCACCAGACGAAAACAACCAGAAACAACAGGGCGAGCCACATGAAAAACGCGGCAAGAATTGCATTTAGGAATTGCTGCGCCTGAAGGAGCATAGATGCCACCATAACCGCCGTCTCCGTAATCGCTACGAACGGGAGAACGGGATTATTCCAGAATCCCTTTTCGGTTTGGCGGCGCCTGCCCGTCTGGCAGTACGGATCGGAACCTCGCTCAAGGCTACCGCACGCGAGGCCGACTTGATGGCACTGGGTTGATGGTCCCGGCGGGATTTGAACCCGCGCCGAAGCCTCGAGAGGGCTTCATCCTTGGCCACTAGACTACGGGACCTAGGGTAGCGTTTCCTGCTGAAGCCTTATCGAGGGCGGTTGACGACCCTCGAAGGCCTGCGGCCCTTCGTAGAAAGGCGTTGTATAAAAGCCGTGAGGGTGAAACGCACAGAATCGCGGGGGCCGAGAAAGCAATACTCATAGGCGGAGGGTGCAATCCGCCGGATGGAAGCCACAGAAGGGGTTCTACTGGAGGATGATTGGTTGGACGTGAATTTTGCCGCTGGGGTAAAGGGGTCGGAAACCAGTGTGGCAATGGCGAGAGGCTGGGTATCGTGACGGCCGGAGACGCGGGTGCAAACCTATCCGAACTGGAGAAACGCCT
>CAZXJU010000052.1:0-10903 GCA_964641035.1 uncultured Halobacteriales archaeon
TCTACCGGGACGAGGACCACATGGCGCGCCTGGCGCGCAGCCCCGACTTCGGCGCGACGTGGGACGAGGTCTGGAACATCACGGCGCCCGGGTTGACCAGCACACGGTTCCATGTGATGAGTTCCGGCGCCGACGGGCGTCTGGCGATGGCGTACCTGGGCACCGAGTTTCCGCGCGGCTACGAATGGGAGTTCGAGGGGGAGACGCAGACGTGGGACGGCCAGCCGACGGACGCCCCGCCGAACGCCACGTGGCACCTCTACATCGTCACCGCCGAGGAGGCCGACACGGATACGCCGCGGTTCACCTCGTATCAGGTCACGCCGGACGACGACCCGGTGCAGGTCGGCTGCACGTGGGAAGGCGGCGGCGGAGGCGGACCCCGGTCGTGCCGCAACATGCTCGACTTCATCGATTCGGCGATGCACCCGGACGGCACGTTCTACGTGACGTACACCGAAGGGTGCACCTTGCGGCTGACGTGCGCGCCGATCGACCCGGGGAACCCGCCCGACGAGATGGACAGCCGGGACCGTGAGGTCGGCGTCGCGTGGCTCGAAGGCTGGTCGCTGCTCGGGTAGCCGGCGCGTCCAAACGTATCTGAACCGGGGTCCGCTTGGACGGCTAGTGCCCGCGCGCGACCCCGTCCGCCGCATCCTCGACACGTTCGTCGTCGAGAAGGACGCCGTGGTCGACGGCGGACTCAAGGTGCCGGCCGAGCGGAAGCTCGTGGTCGGAAACGGCGCCACCATCGTCGGCGGCATCCGGTCCGACGGACGCGTCTACCTGGGCCGCGACGTCGTGGTGCGCGGCTCGATCCGCAGCGCCGGGGACGTCGTCGTCGGCGCCCGTTGCCGCGTCGAGGGCGACGTCGAAAGCGGCACGTACGTGTTGGTCCAGGAGGACGCCGTCGTCACCGGCCGCGTGACGTGCGCGGGACCGGTGCGGATCGTCGGTGGCCGGGTCGACGGTCGGGTCGACGCCGGCGGCGACATCGAGGTACGGGCCGACGCGTCCACCCACGAGCTTAAGGCGGGCGGCCGCATCCGAACGCTTCCCGACCCGGTGGAGCCGAATGTTCGAGATTCGTGAACGGGCCGCCGCCGGCCGAATCGGACGACTCACGACGCGTCATGGGACGGTCACGACGCCGACGCTGCTTCCCGTCATCAACCCGAACCTGAACATCTTGGACGCCACCGAGATGCGCCGACGGTTCGGCGTCCAGATGGTGATCACCAACTCCTACATCATCCGGAAGAAGGAGTCGTTGCGGCGGCAGGCCCTCGACAAGGGCGTGCACGACGTGCTGGGGTGGGACGGGCCGGTGATGACGGACTCGGGGACGTTTCAGTCGTACGTGTACGGCGACGTGGACGTGACGCCGGAGGAGATCGTCGCCTTCCAACGCGACATCGGCGCCGACGTGGGCACCGCGTTGGACGTGTTCACGGTCCCCGAGACGGGGCACCAGCAGGCGGCCGAGGAGTTGCAGGAGACGACGCGGCGCGTCGAGGCGGCGGCCGGTGAGAAGGGCGACATGCTGCTCGCCGGCACGGTGCAGGGCGGCGTGTTCGCGGACCTGCGCACCGAGTCGGCGCGCCAGCTGGCCGCCACCGACGCCGACGTCCACCCGATCGGCGGGGTGGTGCCGCTGATGGAGCAGGCCCGGTACGCCGAGTTGGCACGCGTGGTCCTGGCCGGCAAGCGGGGCCTGCCGTCGGGTCGCCCGGTGCATCTGTTCGGCGCGGGGCATCCCTTGGTGTTCCCGTTGGCGGTGGCACTCGGCTGCGACCTGTTCGATTCGGCCTCCTACGCGAAGTACGCCAAGGGCGGCCGCATGATCTTCCCCGGCGGCACCCGGACGCTCGACGAATTGTCGGAACTGGCGTGCCCGTGCGCGGCGTGCGCGCGCTGGAAGGACGCGTCGGAGCTGCGGCGGGCGCCGGAGGACGAGCGGCTGCGGGCGTTGACGGAGCACAATCTTGCGGTGAGCATGGCCGAGATCCGTCGGGTCCGCCAGGCGGTGCGCGACGGGGACCTGTGGGAGCTGGTCGAGGCGCGCGCGGCCGAGAACCCGGCATTGGCCGACGCGTTGGCGGTGCTGCGGGAGCCGGAGCACATCCACCAACTGGAGAAGAGCGAACCGATCTCGTCGACGCGTGCGCTGCGGTACGTCGGTGGGCACACGGTGAGCCGGCCGGCGATCGGGCGGCTTTACGCGCGGTTGTCGCAACGGTGGCAGCCGTCGGCGGACCGGTGTGTGCTCCTGCCGCCGCGGACCAAGCCGTATGGCGAGGCGTATGTCGCGTACTTGGGGCCGTTGGCGGAAGAGGATGCCGTGGTCGAGACGCCGCTGGGGCCGGTCCCCCTGGAGTTCGAGCGGATGTGGCCGGTGGCGCAGCACGTGTTCCCGGAGACGGTCGACGCGGACACCGAGCGTGTGCGCGACGCGTTCCGCGACGTCTTCTTCCGCAAGTTCCAGGGGTGCGACGTGTTCCCGTTCGACGCGGACGAATACGGGCCGGCGGCACCGACGGACGCGGTCCGCGACGCGTTCGACGCCAAGCGCGCCCGGGCGGTGGCGCGGTACCAGTTCGGCGTCGCAGCCGGGGACGCCTTGGTCGCGGGCCCGTTGACGTTCCGCCGGTCGCCGACGAACCGGTCGGTGCGCAACGTGTTGGCCGGCGGTGTGCACGTGGCGAGCCTGAGGGCCACCGACGGTTTGTTCAGTCTCAGGTACGAGGGCGGCCAGCGGATCCTGGAGACGACGGAGTCGCCGCGTCACCGGGTCGTCGTGGCGGCGGACGCGGTGCCGTTCGTGGCCGAAGGCAAGAACCCGATGGCGGTCGGTGTGCGGGCCGCGGACCCGGAGTTGCGGCCGGGCGACGAGTGTCTGATCGTCGGCCCGGACGACGGCTTGGTGGCCGTCGGCCGCATGCACGTCTCCGGCTGGGAAGTGGCGTCGTTGACGCGGGGTGCCGCGGCGCGGACGCGGGGCCGCGCCGACGAGGACGATTAGCGGGGCGTCAAGTACCAGGCGACCAGGCCGAGGGTCAACGAGACGGCCAGGAGCACGGCACTGAGGGCCGGCAGTGTGGGCACGCCGGCGAGGTCGCCGCCGAGGCCGGCTTGGATCCCGAGGGCGACCAGCATCAGTACGAAGAACGTGGCGACGGCGACGCTGACGGCGGCCAGCCATGGTGACCATCGCGCCGGTCGGACGTCGGGGTCGCGCGTCGCGTCGACGTGGCGTCGGCCCTCGGCACGCCATTGCGTACCCGCCGAATCCGTGGGCATGTTGCGTGTCAGTGGATGACATGGTCCAAAAGGTCTTCGGCGGGGCGGCCCGTCCCCCTTATCCGGGGCCGATTCTTCGGCAGGTGTCGATAGCCGGTCTCGAATGGTTTTATAGAACGTCGTGAATCGGCCGCGCCGTAAGGAGGGCGCGAACCTGCCAGACCCGGAGGGAAAGCCCGGAATCGTCTCGTATGGGGCGTACGTGCCACGCTACCGCGTGGCCTCCAAGGAGATCAGTCGGGTCTGGGGCCATGACGCGGCGACGGGCGCAGCCCTCAACGTGATCGAGAAGAGCGTGCCGGGCCCGGACGAGGACGTGGCGACGATGAGCGTCGAAGCGTCCCGGCAGGCCCTTCGCCGGGTCGACGCGGACGCCACCCGCATCGGCGCGATCTATGTCGGCAGCGAGTCGCACCCGTACGCGGTCAAGCCGACGGGCACGATCCTGGCTGAGGCGCTCGGCACGGGACCCGAATTGACGATGGCGGACTTCGAGTTCGCCTGCAAGGCGGGCACGGCGGCGATCCAGGCGTGCATGGGGCTTGCGATGTCGCACATGGTCGACTTGGGATTGGCCGTGGGCGCCGACACGAGCCAGGGTGCGCCCGGGGACGCGTTGGAGTACTCGGCGTCGGCCGGCGCGGCGGCGTTCCTCATCGGTTGCGCCGAGACGGAGCACGTGGCGACGATCCATCATACCGCTTCGTTCACGACGGACACGCCGGACTTCTGGCGCCGTGAGGGCCAACGGTACCCGAGCCACGGCGAACGGTTCACCGGCAAGCCGGCGTTCTTCAAGCACGTGATCGCGGCCACAGAGCGATTGTTGAAGAGGGTGGGACGCGGGCCGGACGACTACGACCACGTGGTCTTCCATCAGCCGAACGGGAAGTTCCCGCGCAACGTGGCGAAGATGCTGGGGTTCACCGAAGAACAGTTCGAGACGGGCCTGTTGGCGCCGCGGATCGGAAACACGTACAGCGCGGCGTCGCTTCTGGGGTTGTGCGCGGTCCTGGATGTGGCCAAGCCGGACGACCGGGTTCTCGTCTGTTCGTACGGTTCGGGCGCGGGCGCCGACGCGTTCGACCTTGAAGTGACGCCGGCGATCAAGAAGTTCGACCGGTCGGGCGCGGTGGAATCGATGATCGAGGACCGCGTCTTGTTGGATTACGCGCATTACGCGAAGTATCGCGGCAAGATCGCCGCGCCGCAGGCAGGGTAGCATGCGTCGGGTGGGCATCGTCGGCATCGGCCAGACCCGGTTCGGGGAGCTGTGGGAGGCGAGCCTGCGTCGATTGGTGACGGAGGCCGGGATGAAGGCGATCCTGGGGTGCAAGGTCGCCGGCGAGGAGATCGACGCGCTCTACGTGGGGACGATGGCCTCGGGCCAGTTCGTGAACCAGGAGTTGATCGCGCCGATGGTGCTGGACGCGGCCGGCTTGGCCGACCTGCACATCCCGACCACGCACGTCGAGGGCGCCGGCGCCTCCGGCGCCATGGCGTTGCGGCAGGCGTACCTGGCGGTGGCCTCGGGCAACCTCGACGTGGCGATCGCCGGCGGCGTCGAGAAGACGACGGATGTACCGGACAAGGAGGTCACGCGGATTCTTGGGGCGGCCAGCGACCAGGAGTGGGAGGCGTTCTTCGGGGCGACCGACCCGGCGCTGCATGCGATGATCGCACGGGCGCACATGCAGGAGCATGGGACGACGCGTGAGCAGTTGGCGGCGGTCAGCGTCAAGAACCATCGCAACGGCGCGAAGAACCCGGATGCGCATTTCCAACGGGAGGTGGATGCGGAGACGGTCATGGCGTCGAAGATGGTCGCGGACCCGTTGCGGGTGTTCGACATTGCCCCAATCTCCGATGGGGCGGCGGCGGTCGTTCTGGTGCCGTGGGACGAGGCGACGAGCTATGCGGAGGACCCGGTGGAGATCCTTGCGTCGGGCCAAGGCAGCGACACGTTGAGCGTGTCGGCGCGCGCGAATCTCACGTCGTTCGGGTCGACGCGGCATGCGGCCGAGCAGGCGTACCGGCACGCGGGCCTGACGGCGGCGGACGTGGATGTCGCGGAACTGCATGACTCGTACACGATCAACGAGATCATCGGGATCGAAGACCTGGGGTTCGCGAAGGCGGGCGAAGGCGGCCCGTTCGTCGCCGACGGCAAGGCGGACCTGGACGGCGACGTCGCGGTGAACCCCTCGGGGGGACTCAAGAGCCGGGGCCATCCGCCGGGTGCCACCGGGTTGGCGCAGGCGGTGGAGTTGGTCCGGCAGCTGCGGGGTGAGGGGGAGGGCCGTCAGGTCAAGGACGCGCGGGTGGGCCTGGCGTGCAACACGGGCGGCACCGGCGTCGTCAGCGTCGTGCACTTGTTGGGGGCGGCCGAATGACCGTCCCGCGGTTTTGGCGTGAGCAGCCGCAACGCTACCGGTTGTTGGGGTCGACGTGCACCGTGTGCGACCGCGTCTTCTTCCCGCCGCGGTCAGTGTGCCCGTCATGCCGTCGGGAATCCGTGGGCAAGGTGGAGGAGCGGCAGTTGAGTGGCCGGGGCACCGTCCGGACGTGGACGGTGGTGCACGATCCCGCCGACGGGTTCGAGCTGCAGGTGCCGTACGTGATGGCGGTCATCGCGTTGGAGGAAGGCTGCCAGACGGTCGGCCAGATCGTCGACGTCGACCCGGAGGCGGTCGAGGCGGGGATGCCGGTAGACATGGTGTTCCGGAAGATCCGGCAGGACGGTGCCGGCGGCGTCATCTATTACGGGTTCAAGTTCCGGCCCGTGGCGTAGGCGTCGAATCGCCTGATTTCCAGATGGCGTTGCGGCGTGGACACGAGAAAGCTTAAGGGCGTTGAGCTCGGGTCTTTCGGTGGTGCGTTCCTCATGAAAGACAAAGCGCTAGTCTCGATCCGACTCATGGTCGGCATGGTCTTGGCCGGTTGCGAGCGTTCGACAACAACCCTTAAATCCGCCGATGCGACGGCAGGTGTGGTGTTCCGCTCATGAAGCAGCGTGCATTGGTAGCATTGTTTGCGGTCGCGTCGATGGTCCTGGCCGGGTGCGCCGGCGGCAGTGACGTCCTTGAGGACGACGGCACGGTCCCCAGTGGGCCGGCGACGTTCGACGAGGAGACCGGCGGCATCGAAGGCGTCGTGACCGACGAGGAGTCTCGCCCGGTCGTAGGCGCCCAGGTCGGCATCCTCCAGCTGGGTTTCGAGACCACGACGGAGGAGACCGGCCGGTTTGTGTTCAACAACGTGGCCCCTGGCAAGCAGGCCGTCGTGGTCCAGAAGCTCGGCTACCAGTCGGCGTCCCGCGTCGTCGACGTGGTCCCGGGCCAGTCCGCGACGGTGCAGCTTGAACTGACAACCATCGTCGTCAACACGCCGTACTACGAGAGCATCCCGAAGGACGGCTTGTTCGAGTGCACGTGGCGGCACCCGTTGGGCTCGGGCGTCTGCGGGTACCTGGGCAGCTTGAACGACACGACCGGGAACCCGTTGGAAGACAACGTCTTCACCCAAAGCGAGCGCAAGTGGAACTACGACGCGGCCGCCGGCACCATGACGGTCCTGAACGAGGCGGTCTGGACGCAGAACACGGCGGCGACCGGCGACAACCTACGCATGTTCTTCAGCTACGCCAACCGGACGTCGTCCCACACATTCTGCCAGGCCGACGGCTTCTCGCCGTTGACGCTGGAATGGGAGCGCAGCGAGGTCGACGAAGACGGTGAGTGCCTCAGCGGCGGATCGGGCGGGCTCTCAGAGATGGATACGATTCCAGAAGAAGGCCTCAAGGTCCAGACGTTCGTCAGTGTCGGAGCGACGCAGACCCCGGCCGGCGGCGTCAGCGCGGCCATCGCCCTGGACCAGCGGTTCGAGATCTGGTTCTCGCTCTTCTATTGGGAGCAGGCGCCCGAAGATTTCAGCGCCCTGCCGGACGCGTGAGCACGCCGTTGCGTTGATAACCGAGGCCGCCTTCGAGGACGCGATGCCGCGGCTCAAGTGTCCGCAGTGCGCGACCGTGTTCGAGCCCGCCGAAGGCCAAGCGCCCAAGTGTCCGGGCTGCAGCTATTCGACGCAGCAGACGGCGCCGTCGTACAGCCAGAGCGGGTTCGGGATCACGGCGCCGCCGGGCCAGAGCGCCCCGCCGCCGTCGGCCGCGGGCTTCCAGAGCGCGTCGGCGGCCAAGACGAACGGGTTGTCCGTCGCGGCGCTGGTCCTGGGAATCGTCGGCATCATCCCCCCGATCTTGATGACGGTGCTGCCGGGGCTTTTGGCGCTCATTTTCGGAATCGTCGGCGTCCGACAGACGTCGAGCAAGGGACAAGCAGGCAAAGGCATGGCGATCACGGGAATCGTCCTCGGCTCCGTCGCGGTCGCCGTCTCGGCCTTCTTCTGGTCGATGATGATTATTTACGAGTTCTGAACCGGCATGGGGCCGTGTTCGATGCCTTCATAACGCAGCGACGACTGGCCGGACCGGTCCCCGATGGCACGACTGAAGTGTCCGGAGTGCAGCCACGTGTTTGCCCCCAGCGGCGCGGGCGCCCCGAAGTGTCCGCAGTGCGGGTTCGAAGCGCAGGGCCAAGCGAGCACGCCGAGTTTCTCCCAAGGCGGCGCGCCGGGCAGCCCGGCACCCTACCCCGCGGCGCCGCCGGGCGCGGCGCCGACCGCGCCGGGCCATACCGGCTTCCAGTCCGCGGGTCAACCGTCGACCCACTGGGCGTCGGTCACGGCGCTGATTCTGGGGATCCTCGGGTTCGTCGGGTGGTTCCCGTTGGCGTTCACGGGGGTCGGCGTCCTGTTCATGCCGCTGTTCGGCGTCGGCGCCATCATCTTCGGGGCCGTCGGCATCTCGGCGGCCAACAGCGACCCGTCCAACGTGGGTGGCAAAGGGATGGCCGTGGCGGGGCTCGTGATGGGGATCGTCCAGCTGGGCCTGTTCCTGGTCGGGTTCCTGTTCGTGTTCTTCATCCTGCGCGAGATTTTCCGGGAATTCCTGGTCCTGACGTGGCTCGCCGGATTGTGACCAAACGACAAGTGACCCGCCATATGACGGGTTTTTCTATTTATAAGTAAGATTCGCCTATTTAAACCAACACCCCAAATTACAGCGCGTACACCACAAAATTAAACCCTCCATCCAGTCTCCTCTTATTCACGGCACACACCTGCCTGGATTTGTGAAGCCCATGAAAGGTCTCGTCCTCGCGACCGCCCTCGCCCTGCTCGTGGCCGCCCCCACGGCAACCGCCGTTGCCGCCTCGGACGACCCGGGAACGGGCCTGGAGCGGTGCGTGCAGGACCTGGCGGCCTGCGCCGAGGACGGCGTCGAGGGCCCCGATGCCGAGGCCCCCGAATCCGACAACGCCTCCGCCGGCTTCCTCGACGGAGCCGGCCAGTTCTTCGCCGGCGTAGGCGCCGCGATCGCCGCGGGCGCCTCCGACGCGGCCGAAGCCGTCGGCGAGGCTTTCGTCGGCATCGGCGCCGCCGTGTTGGGCGCGCTGAGCGGGCTCGCCGCCGCGCTCCTCGTGCTCCGGCCCGAGACCGTCCCCCTGCCCGTGTTCGCCGGCGTCGCAGCCGGCGGGACCGCCGCCGTCGCCGGCAGCAGCCAAGCCGGCCTGTGGGCGCTCTGGCGCCGGTACGGCTTCTGGCTGACCGGCCTGATGGGGCTCTTCAGCCGCATCGACAAGGACGAGCTGTTGGAGAACGAGCGCCGGGCGGAGATCTACGAACTCATCAAACAGCGGCCCGGCATCCACCTCAGCCAGATCAGCCGGGAACTCGACATGGCGTGGGGCTCAACGCTGCACCACCTGCGCAAGCTGCGGGAGGAACGCATCGTCCAGACCAAGTCGATCGGGCACCACAAGTGCTACTTCCTCAACGGCTCGGGCTACTCCGACGCCCAGATGCGGGTCATGAGCCTGCTGAAGAACGACACGCTGGCCGACGTGGCCGCGGCGATCGAGGCGCACCCCGACACGTCGCTCAAGGACCTGAGCGAGAAGATCGGCATCAGCGCCCCGCTGGCGGCGCACCACGTGAAGACGCTCGAGAAGGCCGGCGTAATCCAGAAGGAGCGGGCCGGCAAATCCGTCAGGATCCGCGCCACGGACCTCGTACCGCGCGGCTTCGTCCAGTCGCTGCACCCGCACGCCTGCGCCGTCGAAGGCGCCGTCGGATTCGCCTAGGCAGGCCCGACCGGTCGCGCCGCTGGAAGACGACCAGGTGCCGCTGTGGTTGCGAACTGGGTTCTCGCTCTGGATTCGGCTCCGGCCTCCAAGTAGCGCATCACGACCACAACGGTTTTCACCGCACGCTCGCCGTTGGGTAGCATGGCCAGGCTTTCCGCTGGTTTGGTGATTGGAATCATGCTGTTTGCCGGGTGTGCAGGCCCCAGCGGCACCGACGCTGGGGCCGACGAGGCGGACGACGGGGCAACCGGCGTCGGTGCAACGGGAAACCTATCGGACGAGGATGCAGCCGCCGATGCCCCGCGCGAGAACAAGACGTTCTCTGTGTCGCACGCGGATTTTGAGCTGCCGCCGCGGTTTGGGTTCTTCGTCAACGTGACAGCGGTGGCCGATACGACCTGCCGCTTTTCTGTCGAGGGCACGGGGTCCTTTGGGAATGAGTCCGTCAACCTCGCGAGCGTCTGGGTGCACCGTGATTCGCGTGGCGAAATTCCTAGGGTAGCGGCGCTGACCGTCGGCCGCGGCATCGGAGTCCAAGCGTTCGGAGTGTCCATCGACGAACCCTTCTCGAACCATCCAAGTGGGTATACGGCGGGTTCCAGCGCAGCGCCGACGCTTTCAGCGAATGAATCCGCCCAGTGGCTGTTGGTTGCAACCGCGCTGGACGATCCCGCAGCATCGCTAAAATTCCGATTTGAGTGCGAAGGGGATTTTGACATCGGAGAAGCTCGTTGGACGAAATCTTTCGACGCGCTAACGCCCGGGAGCTTCTCGGGCGGGGCGGGCCTGATTGTGACCACGCAGTACGTAACTGCCACGAAGTCCGTCAACGAGACGGCAGCCCGCCACGTCACCGGCCCGACCGGCTCGATTCATGCCGTATTCGCCCAGCACGAGAAAGGTCCGTTGACGTCGTACGACGGAGACCTCGTCGCCCGGACGCCGGATCAGACCGCCGCCTGGCGCATCGATGAACCGGCCGACACGACGTTTGGTTGGATACGGGACATAACAGGCGGTCCTGGCGACTACTCAATCGCCCTTGACTATGAGGCGGTCGAAGGGCCAATCGGTTACGTGGTCATCGCGGATTGGAACGCCTTCGTATGAGGAGGCTCGGCCAACGGGGAACCAACCTCGCCGGCGACACCGCTACCGCTCGCGCCGCTGGAAGACGACGACACCGCCGACCCCGAGTCCCACCCAGACCCAGAACCCGACGACGGATGGGCCACCGGAGAGCGCGATCAGCAGGCGGCGCCACGCATCGACCTCCGGGTAGGAGATCCAGACCAGGACGGCGCCCAGGGCACTGGCCGTGGCCAACGCCCCCAGCGTGAACGCGGCGAACGCACGACCCGTCGCCAACGACCGCGCGACGAGGGCGCCGACCGGAAGCG
>CAZXJU010000053.1:0-3150 GCA_964641035.1 uncultured Halobacteriales archaeon
CTGTATGGGATCCCGTTCCACAACCTGGTCGGCCTGACGGCAGGGGTCCTCATCGTGGCCGTCGGCACCTTCGCCCTCGTAGCGAAGCCCCGGTCGAGGATGCGGCGCCTGTTCTTTGTGCTCGCGTTGGTCGACGGGTTGTCCACGGTCTTCTTCCACTTGTATCGACTGGACGTGGGCGCTGCGTGGCAACTGCGGTTCCGGTGGCTGTACTGGTACCATTTCATCATCTTCGTGGCGACTCTGTGGGCGTTCGCCATCGTTTTCCCGCGGTCCCCGTGGCGGCGCCGGACGACGGGCTGGGTGCTCGGCGGACTGGGGGCCGTCACGGCCGCGCTGGTGCTCGCCTACGTGGCCCGGCCGACCTTGATATGGCTGCCCGGCGAGGCCTCTCCGGAGCCGCTGGGCAACCTGGTCACCGCCGCGTTCCTCGGTGTCGTGCCGTTCTTCGTCGCGCGGCTCATCGGCGACCTGCGCGGCGACGTGTCGGAATCGCGCCGGACGCAGGCGGGATACGTCTTCGCGGCCATGGCGCTGGCCTTCGGGTCCCAGGCGACCACGGTCACGGTCAACGTAATCGCGGCCAATCGCTTGGGCGGTTTTGTCAGTCCGCAACCCTCGGTCTTCCTCTTCTATTGGATCGCAGCCATCTCGACGTTGGCGCTCCTGTTCCACGCGGTGCGTGTCGCCGTGCAGGCCGACGGCTGGTCGCCGACGGTCCGCCGGTTCGTGATCCTCTGCTACGTGGGCCTCGTCGTGGTCACGGCCACCAGCGTCCTTTTCCCAGGCGCCGAAGGGGCGGCGCTGCTGCGGACCGTCGCCCTGCTGTTGTACCCCATCGTCCTCGCGTTCGCCATGCTGCGGTACGAACTCTTCGACATCGACCGCCATGTCCGACGGGCCGCGACGATCACCCTAGTCATCACCGGCGCGGTCGCCGTTTACGTCATGGGGCAGGAATTCCTCGAGGGCATCGTACAGGACCTCGTCTTCTCGGACTTGTCCTCGGATCTGACGGCGTCCCTGCTGGCCGCGTCGGTCGCCGCCGTGCTCACGGTTCCGTTGACGCGCGTGGCCCGCATCGTCGGCCGCCGGCTGATCCCGGAGCTTAGCAAGGACGAGACTCACCAGCGGAAACTGGAGATCTACCGCCATGGCCTGGAGGGCGCCCTGGCCGACGGGCTGCTTACAGAACGGGAGAGCCGTACTCTCATCGCGCTGCGTAACGCCATGGGGATCACGACGGACGAGCACGAGCAGGTCCTCTCCCAAATCCGCGGGACTGGGGCAGCGACGGCGTAGGCGATCCTACGCGGGCCGCGGCCCGTTGAGGAACGTCGACCACGTCAGGTCCAATGCGCCGTCGGATTGGGCGAAAAGGTTCTGCAGGCCGTCGGGCGACGTGCCACGCGCGTACACGATGACCATCTGGCCGTCGGGGCCGGTGCGCGCCTGCAAGAGGTCGCCGAGGTTCCGCCCGAACTCGCCGATCAGGACGGGCTCGGGATCCGCCCGGACAGCTTGGAAGTGCGGCTGGTCGGTGTTGGCGTCGATGCTGGCGGCCGCCATCACGTACCACTCGGCGCTCTCCTGGTCGTCGTAGTCCGTGTGGTTCGTGTAGTAGAAGGCGACGCCGTACCGGCCGTCCTTGCCGGCCACGGGCCATGGCTTCTCGGAGATCCCCGCCGGCGACACCTGGAAGGGGCCGGCCCATTCGCCGTCGGGGTCGAGCCGCGACATGAAGATGGCCACCTGTTTCGAGTCCTCATCGGTGGCGTGCGTGAACGTCACGTAGATGTTGCCGGCGTCGTCGGCCGACGTCTGCACGTAGTTGTCGATCTCGGTGCCGTTGGGGTAGTCGCCTTCCGGCGTCGGGAACGGGATCGCGTCGGACCAGGTGAGCCCACCGTCTTCGCTGACGTAGATCTCGGGCCCGCAGTTCGTGCCGACCATCAACAGGTCGCGGTCGGCGCCTTGGCCGAAGCCGCCGAGGCCGCACGGGAATTCCTGGCCGCCGGCGACGTCGAAGGTGAGCCCGGCGTCCGTGGACCGGTAGAACCGGGTGGAGACGCCGGTGTTGTACACGATGAACACCTCGTCTTCCGCGCCGGCGCGCACCCACGGTCGGTCCACGAGCGGCGGCAAGGTGTGGGCCACGGTGTGCCGGTGCATCCCATCCGCCTCGTACGCCGTGAACCAGGATGTGGCGGCGCTGATGTCGAAGAAGTAGACGTTGCCCGCGTCGTCGATCGCGAAGTCGCCTTCGATGCCGAACGCGTCGCGCACGACGCCGGTGCCTTCGCCTTCGAGGATCTCGAAGGTCTCGCCGCCGTCGAAGCTGCGCCAGATCGGTGGGCTGCGGCCGATGCAGCAGACGGCGCTGGCCCAGATCGTCCCGTCGCCGGCGACTTCGACCTGCGGTTCGCCGAAGGCCCCGCAGTCGTTGTAGACCGCGTCTTGGACGGTGCCGAACGCGCCGTCGGGGCACAGGAGCGGCACGGGCCCGAGGAAGGCGAGGACCGGGAGGTCGGCTTCCTCGGGGACCTCCGGCACGGACGTGACGCGGTCCAGGAACACCTCGGGCGGCACGGCGTCCACCGGGAAGGTGCGGGACGCGTGCTGCGCGGCGGAGAACCGCACGTCGGTCGTGGCGGCCGGGATTCGCGTGAGGTTGGCCGCGCCCTGCTCGTCGGCGGAAAGCACGGTCAACGCCTCGCCGTCGTTGAGGGCGACGACGACGGCGAACGGTAACGGATTGGCGTCCTCGTCGTACACGTGGACGATGCCGGTCTGCCCGGCCCCGAGCAACGCGGGCGAATCGCTGGGCTCGGCCAAGCATCCGGCCAAGGCCCCCGCGAAAGTCAACCAGGCGAGCGTCAGCGTCCGGACGTTCCACATCATCGTGACCGGCACCGTCCAGGACCGTCCGCTTAAAGGCGTTTCTGGCGTTTGCGCCACGCACCCCACAACCCTTTAATCAGGCCCGTGGCTTCGCGCCGCTGCGGGGCGGGGAATGCCGAGTTCGGACCACCACACGGAAGAGCTTCTGCGGGAGCTCGCCATCCATGCCGCCCACATCCGCAAGGACATCGTGCAGATGGTGACCGACGCCGGCTCCGGCCACCCCGGCGGCTCGCTGTCGATCACCGA
>CAZXJU010000053.1:3250-10721 GCA_964641035.1 uncultured Halobacteriales archaeon
GGCGCCATCGGCATGGCGCTGGCCGCCCGCATGGACCACCGGGACTACCGCGTCTACTGCGCCTTGGGCGACGGCGAGAACCAGGAAGGACAGATCTGGGAGGCGGCGATGGCGGCCTCGCATTTCGAGCTGGACAACCTGTGCGCCATCCTCGACCGGAACAACCTCCAGATCGACGGGCCGACGGAACAGATCATGCGGATCGAACCGATCGCCAAGAAATGGCGCGCCTTCGGGTGGCACGTCGTCGAGATCGATGGGCACGACCACAACGACATCCTCCGCTCCCTGCACGAGGCGGAGTACGTGCAGGAGAGGCCGACGCTGGTGTTGGCCAACACCGTCAAAGGCAAAGGCGTCAGCTTCATGGAGGGAAGCCTCAGCTTCCATGGCCGTCCCCCCAACGAGGACGAGTACGGCAAGGCGATGCAGGAGCTGGACGAAATCATCGAACGGGCGGAGAAGATGGCCGGGGTCGTGCCGGCATGAAACTCAGCGATTTCGCGCTCGGCAAGGGCGACCCGAAGACGCGCACGGTCCGCGACGCGTGCTCGTCGGTGGCGATCAACCGGGCGCGCAAGGACGAACGCATCGTCGTGCTGGACGCGGACCTGGCGCTCTCGACGAAGACGGTCCGGTTCGGCAACGAGTTCCCGGACCGGTTCTTCGACGTGGGGATCGCCGAGAAGAACATGATGGGGATCGCCGCGGGGCTCGCCGCCTGCGGCAAGGTCCCGATCGCGGCGACGTTCGCCGCGTTCGCTACCGGCCAGGTCTACAACACGATCCGCCAGTCGATCGCCTACCCGGGCCTCAACGTGAAGATCTACGCGACCCACAGCGGCATCAGCGTCGGAGGCGACGGCGCCACCCACCAGATGCTCGAGGACCTGGCGTTGATGCGGGCGTTGCCGAACTTCACGGTGACCGCGCCGTCGGACGTGACGGCGACGATGGCGTGCGTCAACGCCTTGTTGGACCACGAAGGCCCGACGTACATGCGCATCGGCCGTGAGGGCGAACCGGACGTGTACGAGGAGTTCGACGATTTCACGCTCGGCAAGGGCGCGGTCCTGGCCGATGGCGACGACGTGACGCTGGTGGCGTGCGGCACGATGCTGAAGCGCGCGCTCGAGGCCGGGCGCCTCCTCACGAAGGAGGGGATCGACGCGGGCGTCGTCGACATGCACACGATCAAGCCAATCGATGCGGACCTGTTGGAGAAGCAGGCGCGCACCTCCGGCGCCATCGTGACGTGCGAGGAACACTCGGTGGTCGGCGGTCTTGGCGGCGCGGTCGCCGAGGCGCTGGTCCGCCGCTACCCGACCCCGCAACGCTTCATCGGCACCCAGGACAAGTTCGGCGAGAGCGGTGCTGCGGACGAACTGGTCGAGAAGTACGGCCTGGGCGTCAAGCACATCGTCGAGGCGGCCAAGGATGTCGTGGCCGCCAAAGGCAAGGACGCGCCGGTGGCGGCATCCTCGTAGGGGCAAAAGGGCCGCTATTTATGAGGAAGGTCGTCATAATCCGACCGGGAAGCCGAAATGGCTGAGGGATCCAACGGGAACGGTACGCGGCGCATCCTGCTCGTCGACGACGAACCGGACATACTCGCATCGCTCAAGACGTTCATCGAGATGAACATGGACGATGTGGAGGTCTTGGTCGCCGAGTCGGGCCAGGAGGGCCTGGACATCCTGGATGACGGTCCTGTCGACCTGGCGATCGTCGACTACAAGATGGCCGGCATGGACGGGCTGGAGTTCCTCGGCAAGGCCCGTGACAAGCTCAAAGGCGTCCCACGCCTCATCATCACGGCGTATCCCGACCTTTCGCTGGCGATCGAAGCGATCAACAAGCACAACATCGACTACTTCTTCGTCAAACCCGTGCAGCCGGAGGCCGTCATCGACGTCGTCAAGACGTTCCTCTCCGGCGGCGAGAAGCCCAAGATGTGACGCGCCGACCCACCGGGTCTGGCGCGCTGCGCGCAAACGTTATTAGCCGCGGCGCCGGTCGGCGGGGCGAGGCCTATGAAGCTCTTTATCGACACGGCGAACCTGGACGAGATCCGTGAGATCAACGCGTGGGGGATCCTGGACGGTGTCACGACGAACCCGTCGCTCATCGCCAAGGAAGGCGTCGATTTCGAAGAGCGGGTCAACGAGATCTGCGGCATCGTCGACGGACCGGTCAGCGCCGAGGTCGTCGCCACGGACGCCGACGGCATGGGGGAGGAAGGCCGCCGCCTGGCCAACATCCACGACAACGTGTACGTCAAGTGCCCGATGACGCCGGCCGGACTCCAGGCAACCAAGCGTCTGTCGGACGACGGCATCCGAGTCAACGTGACGCTCGTGTTCAGCGCCAACCAAGCCCTCTTGGCCGCCAAGGCCGGCGCCGCCTTCGTCAGCCCCTTCATTGGGCGATTGGACGACAACGGCTCCGACGGCATGCAGCTCATCTCCGACATCGTCCAGATCTACGCCAATTATGGCTACCCGACGGAGGTGCTGGCCGCCAGCGTCCGCCACCCGGTGCACGTGTACCAGGCGGCCTTGGCCGGCTCGGACATCGCCACGTGCCCGCACAAGGTCTTGAAGAAGCTCGTCGGCCACCCGTTGACCGACAGCGGGCTCGAACGGTTCCTGGCCGACTGGGAATCGACGAAGAAACCGGAGCAGACGGTCGCCACCCGGTAGGCGTACTCCCACACGTCGCCCCGCAGCCTTATAGCCCGGCGCGGCTTGGGCGGCCCATGGCCGCCCTGAAGGAACCCGTGCTGCAGGTGGCGCTCGACGAGATGAACCTCCACCGTGCGATCCAGATCGGAAAAGAGGCCGTCGAAGGCGGCGCCGACTGGGTCGAGGCCGGCACCCCCCTCATCAAGTCCGAAGGCATGGAGGCCGTGCGGGCGTTGCGAAAGGCGTTCCCGGACCATGAGATCGTCGCGGACCTCAAGACGATGGACACCGGCGCCTACGAGACGGAGATGGCGTGCAAGGCCGGCGCCAGCGTCGTGCTCGTCCTGGGCGTAGCGCACGACTCGACGATCAAGGAGGCGGTGCGGGCGGCCCGCAAGTACGGCGCGAAACTGGCCGTCGACCTCATGCAGACCGAGGACAAGGTCGCGCGGGCCAAACGCGTCGTGGAACTGGGCGCCGACCTCATCAACATGCACGTGGGCATCGACGAGCAGAACGCCGGCGAATCGCCGGTCGCCGTCGTCCGCCAGGTCGCCGAAGCCGTCAACGTGCCGATCATGGTCGGCGGCGGACTCAACTCCGAGACGGTCGCCGAGGTCGTCGAGGCCGGCGCCAGCGTCGTCATCGTCGGCGGCGCCATCATCAAGGCGAACGAGCCGGCCAAGGCCGCCGCCGGCATAAAGAAGGCGATCCGCGAACGCGCCAAGGTCCCGACCGAGCTGTTCAAGAAGTACGCGCTGGAGGACCTCTACGACGCGTTCCGCAAGGTCTCCACCTCCAACGTCTCCGACGCCATGCACCACAAAGGCGGCATGGTCGGGATCCTACCGATCAAGAACGGGCTGAAGGCCGTCGGGCGCGCCGTGACGGTGAGCACCCTCAACGGGGACTGGGCGAAACCGGTCGAAGCGATCGACCAGGCGGGCCCCGGCGACGTCATCGTCGTCGATGTCGAAGGCGGCACCACCGCCGTCTGGGGCGAACTCGCCTCCTGGTCCTCCAAGGTCAACGGCGTCGAAGGCGTCGTCATCGACGGCGCGATCCGCGACGTCGACGACATCCGCGCGATGGATTTCCCGGCCTGGGCGCGCCACATCGTCCCGCACGCGGGGGAACCGAAGGGGTACGGAGAGATCGGCGGCGAGATCGCCGTGGGCGGCCAGACGGTGCGCCAAGGCGACTGGGTCGTCGCCGACGAGATGGGCGTCGTCGTCGTGCCGCAGGACGAGGCGCAGGAGATCGCCAACCGCAGCCTCGACGTGCGCGAACGGGAGAACCGGTTGCGCGAAGAGATCCAACGCGGCTCGAGCCTGTCGAAACAATTGGACCTCAAGAAGTGGGAGAAGGTCGTCGGTTGATCAGCAGCGGACCATCGACTGGAACGTCGGGTCGGTGACCGGCTACGTCGCGAGGCAGCCGACGATCGACTGGAACGTCGGGTCGGTGACCGACGGAGTCCCGAGGTCGAGGTCGGCGAATGTCGTCTCAAGGAGGTCCAGCATGTACTCCTTGGGCGGGCGTTGGTCGGCGACGACGGCGAACGTGGCGTGGTCGAACCGGTCGACGGTGAGGGTGACGTCGGCCTTCTCGAAGGACTTCTCGACGGTACGTTCCAACAGATCGAAGCGGAACGTCCAGTTGTCGACGTGGACCGTCGCGCCCAGCGGGGACACGGAGGCATCCACGTCGCCCACCTGCGAGGCGTACACGGTTCCCAGCTGGAAGGGAATGTCTACGGGCGCCGCAAAGCGGTATGCGTCCCGTAGGTCCGCCTCGGGGACCGTCTGGACCATGACCGGGTCGCGGGCATATTTGACGGGGATCTGGCCGAAGAACGCCTTCGACGCGACGACCGCGTCCGCGGTCTCGTTAATCTCGTCGGAGGACGCAGCCGTGATGTTCTCGAGGAACGCGACCAGGTTGCGATGGACCGTGCCAGGGTCCGTCCCATCGAAGGCGTGCGTCGAGACGTGGCCGTCGGCGTCCAACAGGATCTGTCCGCCGTCGAACCGGTGCGTCGAGCCGGGCGCGACCCAGGCGAGCGAAAGGAGCGAATAGTTTCCGGCGCCCCAACGCGCGTCGAGCCGCGGGTCATCGAGCACCAGGCTGCCTTGCTCCAGCTCGGACGTCACGTTGTAGCCGGATACGCTGCCGTCACCGGGCAGCCGGTCGTTGAGGCCCGGCTCGGACCAATCCACGGTCCACGGCGGGTAGTCGCAATCCCCGAACATCGGATCGTTGGCGCACCCGGACGTCGCCATCGGCAGCAGCAGCAAGGCCAGGACGACGCCGCGGATCATGCGTCGGAGAAGCGGGGTGTGGAGGCTATGAAGGTTCCGACGGTGTGATGTCCGCCGTCCGCCGACCGGTCGCTACGTCGTCGGAGGCACCGTGACCATCGGGAGGCCGGGCGTCGTGGCTTCCGGAGACCATGCCGCCACCGTGCTTAAGAGCAGTGTGGCCGCCAGGAGACCGGTCCAGGCGACGCTGGAGACGTCCATGGTCCCCAAGTTCCCGATTGCGAGCCATCCGGCGGCGACGAGGACAATCGCGGCCGCGATGCCGGCCATGGCGCCGACGGACCAGGCCAGGAGCCGGGCGGCGCCGTCGTAGCCGGGCGTCCAGCGGGCGGCCAGGAGGAACCCGGCGGCCGGTGCCCATGCGACGGGGCACGCGAACGTGCCCAACAGCGGGATCCCAGCGGCGAGCAGGACGAAGGCCGCGACGACGCACGCCTCGGCGAACCGGATGGCGGCGCCCAGGATGCCGAGGACGGCCGCCGAGAGGATCGCGACGTGGACGACGAGGAACGCGCCGTCCCAGGGCCCAAACGCGCCGGTGGCGAGATTGGCGAACCAGAGGATGATCAGCGGGACGCCCGCGACGAGGGCGGGAAGGAGTCCGGACCGCATGCGCGTACCGAGGCGGGACCTGGGTATTTCAGGGCTCCGGGACATCCGTTGGATACGAGACGAGGATCGGGTGGATCTGGCCTTCGGGGCAGGCGGGTCCCCGGAAGCAGGGCGTATGCACGTTGACCTGGATGGTCGGCGGCAGGCGGGGTCGCGCGTGGCACGTCAACGTGTGGTTTCCGGGCACCGCGGCGACGGCCGACCCGGTGGCGTTGTAGGCGTGCCACGTGCCGTCGTCGGCAGGCACCGGCACGCAGTCGGCGCGTACACGGTATTCCAGGACCGTCGGGACGTCGCCCAACGCGTCGACCTGCGGCTGGGCCATCTCGGCGAACGTGGCGCGGTCCAAGACGGACAGGAGGCTCGCGTTGAGGTCGAACTCCTTGGCCGGGTCGGGCCGTTGGCCGAGCGTCAACTCCTCATGCCGGAAGCCGCGAAGAAGCACTTGGTCGCCGTCCGGCTCGTAGTCCTGGCCGACCAGGTAGTCGAGGAAGAAGGTGCCGTCGCCGTCGGCTTCGTGTGTCCATACGCGCAGGTCGAGGATCCGTAGGATGCCGTCCTCGTCGAAGGTGGCTCCGTATTCGAGGACGCGTGTCCGGTTTGGGTCCCCGCCGGCGGCCTCGACCGCCGCGGCGACCAGGCTGGACGGGCTCCATGCCTCGGGCCGGGGTTCGTCCACCAGGAAATCGACGTTCCCGCGGGCGAAGCAACCGGCCAAGGCGGGCGCGGCAAGCGCGGCGACCACCAGGAGGGTTCCGAGGCGCACGGGCCGGGCCAAGGGCGTCTGGGTGATACCCGTTTCGGTGCGGGATCAGGCGGCTTCCGGCAGGTACGACCAGTCGGCGGGGTGCGCCGCGACGAAGAAGTCGGTCCGGTAGAACGTGAACCGCTGTTCGAGCGTGAGCTCGGACGCGGGCGGGTAGATGCCGAACTCGAAGTCGCTTTCGGGGTACGCCTTGTGGGCGGATTCCAGCTCGTTCTGCGTGACCTCGATGCGGATCGGGCTCGGCAGCCCGTCGGTGGGGGCGCTGTAGATGACGTGCTGGTCGGCCAGTTCGGGCCCGCTGGTGAGGTAGAGCGGGTTCAGGTTCTGCCCGGTGACGCCGGTCGTCGGCGTCCACTCGACCTCGATGAGTTGGCTTTCCGGGTAGGCGTCGTCCGCGTAGACCGTCCAGTTGAAGAAGTACACGTCCTCGCTCGGGTTCGGCGTTCCGTATGCCCGGTGAAGGTCCTGGAAGATGCCCGACCAGGGGACGAGGAGGACGCCGAGGGTGATCTTGCCGTCGTACGTGGTCGTGAGGTGGTACGGGTCCTCTTGGACGGCGATGGTGACGAGGTTGAATTCGGTTTGGGCGGTCGCTCCGTCCTCGACGAGGATCTTGCGTGCGGCGGATTCGAAGCCGAGCTTGCTGACGGCGACGGTGTGTTGGCCGACCGGCACGGCGGTGAAGACGAACGCGCCGTCGTCGCCGGTGCCCTCCTCGAGGCCGAGTTCGACGAGGGCGACCTCGGCGCCGGAGACCGGCAGGCCTTCGTCGTTGAGGACGACGCCTTCGATGGCGCCTTGCGGTTCGCCGGGCGAGGCGGCGGGCGTCGTGGGGTCCGCGTCCTGGGTGTCGCCGCCGGAGCCGCTGCAGCCGGCGAGGACCATTCCGAGGACCGCGAGGAAGACGAGGGGGCGGAGTCCGTTCATCATTCCTTTTCCGGCCTTGCGGGTACATGAGCGTTGTGGTCGCCGTATCGGTGTCCGCACACGAACCGGTGCGTCTCCGCGTTCCCGCAAACTCTAATACCCGGCGGGCTCCATCGACGCCCAGATGGACGACGACGATTTCGAGGACTTCCACTTGCCGA
>CAZXJU010000054.1:0-10626 GCA_964641035.1 uncultured Halobacteriales archaeon
CGGGTCGGACGAACGACGCAGGCCGGCTCCGAGGACCGTACAAGCAGCGCGGTCGCGTTAGAATCGGCGCCCCGCCGCCAGCCATTCCCAACGCAGCGACTGGTGTCGGGGTCGCTGCGCCTGTCCGCGCCGGAGACGGGCGGCAGGGGCCTGGCTAACATTAGCCTCCAGCACTGTCCCCTCGGATGTGCGGGGCGGCTCGGGGTGATATGCACTTTAGCGGAACTTCATCGACCTTACACCCCGTTCCAAGAGGGATCCGGAGCGACAGGCCATCCGAATTTTCCAGGAGTCCGCAGCCAGGGCAGCGGTCACCCTCGACCCATTCGCGATTTGTGACGCAGGGTGCCTTACGCGCCCGACGGCGACGATTCGTCCCAGTCGTCCTCGTCGTCGACCGGCGGCACGTTCGTCTCCGCATCCTCGTCCGTCGCGCCGCCGCCCCCGCCGCCCGTGCCGCCGGGCGCCGGGTCCGTCAGCACGCCCTTCTTGCCGCACTTGGGACAGAACGCGTAGAGCGGCCGGTCGTCCGTGTACGCCGTCGGGAAGACGTGCCGGCAGTTCGAGCAGCGTAGGATCAGCTCCCGGTCGCCCTCGGGCGTCTCCCGGATCGTGCCCGGCACCAGATCCTCTTCCGGCTCCGCCTCGACGACGTCGGCCTCCTCGTCATACGCGTCGCTGTGCCCGCAATACGGGCAGGAATGGTAGAGCGGCCGGTCGCCCGTGTCGGTGACGACGTAGCTGCGGGCGCAGTTCTCGCACGTGACGTCCAACTCCGCCTCCGGCGCCGGTTCGCGCGCCGGCTGCTCGCCCGACAATACGAGCATGAGCATGATGATCGCCAGCAGGAGCAACAAGACGAAGAACGTCACGATCCACGCCTGGAAGCTGAGCGCGATGACCCAGCCTGCGCCCGCGTCGATATCGCCACGGTAGACGAGGGCGACGTAGGCACTGAACAGGAGAAGGAACACGCCGATGCCGAACAGGATGCCGGCCGTCTTCTTCCGATCCGCCACCGACTACCACCTCCGGGCCAACCCGATGAAGAAGATGACCGCGACCACGGCAAACATGATGGGCACGCTCCAATACCACATCGTCCACTGTTCGACGCGCGCCTGCTCCTCCGTCGGCACGCTCTGCGGATCGAGCGGGTCCGTGCCGACCCGGACCTCCAACCCGTCGCTGAACGAGTCGCCGTCCGTGTCCCGGTTGGCCGGGTCGGTGCCGGCCTGCGCCTCCCGTCGGTTGGTGAGCCCGTCGCCATCCAAATCGACGTTCGGGTTCGTGATGCCCAACCGCCCGGCGTACTGCATTTCCCACGTGTCCGGCAACCCGTTTCCGTCCAGGTCCACCTGAGTGTCTCCGTTCGTGATCTGGAAGACGGCACCCGTGTCCTCGCCCACGACGCCCTCGACGCTGGTGGCGCGCACCTTGATGAAACACTGGCTGCACGTCGGCAATTCCATCGGAAGCTGGTGAGTACCTGCGGCGTTGGACACGTCGGACGCGACCTCGTAGAAGTTGACGCCGTTGTCGGGGCTGAACAGGATGTCGATGTCATGCTGGTCGTTCGGGCTGAGGAGCCGGGTCGTCGTCGCCGACCACCGGACCTCGAGCGTGCCCTCGCCCCCTTGGGCGTTGAACGACGCGCCGGCCGTGTTCGGCGCCAGCACGTTCACGATGAGACGTTCGGCGCAGCTTTCGCCCGTCAACGCGGTCGTGCCGAGTGCGGATTCGCTCCGGTCGCCGCTGTTTCCGACGGTGTCCGTCGCGAAGCCTGTGAACTCGTACGTCCGGCCCGCCTCGGCGCAGACGGTCGTCGACGTATCCGTCGTGTTCTGAAGGACCGGCACCCACGTCGCCGTGCCTTGCACCCGAGCAAAGATGGTGTACGACCCGACCCCGCTGCCGGCTTGGCTTGCCGAAATCCGGGGGTCACTGGCAGACCAAGAGATGTCGAAGGTCGGACCGGAAGCCGAACTCGGGGCCGTCAACGAGAACTCTGGCGGCGTCAAATCGATGATGCTGCGAAGCGGCTCGCCAGCGGTACCCAAGTTGCCCAGATTGCCCGCCTCGTCGGACGCCTGGTAGTGGTATTGGAGCACGCCGCCTTCGTTGAGGTTCAGGCCGCTTACGGAGGCGGCCCATAGGTCCGGGTCTTCGGTGCTTGGCGACAGGTCTGCCTCCGCGAACGAGCCGCTGCCGCCGGCACGATAGAAGACGGTTGCGTTGCCCGCGCTGACGCCGCTGCCGTCGTCGGTGATCTCTACTTCAAAATCGAACGGCTGGGGCCCACGGAACAGCGCCCGGGGCTCCTCGGCCAACACAGGGCCAGTGCCGTCCACAGTCACCGTGCGTTCTGGCACCGTCCCGTTGTTTCCGGCCAGGTCCGGCGCCGTGATGAAGTATTTGATGACCGACGTGTCGTTGGCTTCCGGGATCGTGTACACGAACGTGTCGCCGGCCGCGTCGGTCATGTGGTCGAAGAAGTACCCCTGGGCGTTCTTCGTGAGGTTCGGTTCGCCGCCCGCCCACGTGCCCGAATTAAGCTTGAACCAGATGGTCACGTTCTGTGCGACCACGCCGGAATTGTCATCCGTGATCGTGGCCTCGATCTCGAGCGGTCCGACAGGAATGAAAAAGTTCGTCGGGTTGCCGTCGTCGATCACCGGGTCCGACGGGTCGATGATGAGCACGGGGTCGGGTTGGGCGCTCGTGGCCGTGTTGCCGGGTACGTCCCGCGCGCGAATCTCCACGACCAGCGAGAGGTCCTCCTCCGGCAGGCCCTCGATCTCAGCGGCCGTGTTCTCCCACCAAGCTTCCTCCTCGTTAAACGTCAATTTGAACCACGGGGAGAACGTCGTGTCGTCTGCGGCGTCGACGAACCGGCCGCAGACCGGGTACGTCGGCGTCGTACCGCTGCAGGACGCGGTGGCGGGCGGCGCCGTGTCGACGTTGCCCTGCGGGTCGGTCACTTGCGCCGTGACGTTGACTTGGACCCCCTGGCTCGTGATGTACGTCCCGTCGGGTTGTTCGATTGACTGGTCATCCGGCGGGATGGACGTGATCTCCCCGGCCGGCACCGTGGGCGCCTGCTTGTCAATCTCGAAGAAGATGACAGGAATCGCATGACCGGCTTGGTCCGCGCCAGCGATGACGATGGAATGCGAGCCGGTGCCCAAGCCGACCGGTTGCCCGTTTTGCACGGCCGGTTTATATTCCACCGTGTAATCGTAGAAGACGGTGTTCTGCGTCACCTGGAAACAATCCGCCGTCGTACTCCCGCCGCAGAATCCTTTCGGGACGCCGTCGATCGTATACTCCACGGCCGTGCCGTCCAGATCGGGCATCGGCGCGCCGCCGGTGTCATCCTCGACGTCGAACTGGATGACCAGGGGGTTCGTCGCCTCGTCCACGTCGCGGCCCGTCACGTTCTTGCCCAAGCCTTGGTTGAACGGGATCGTGAAGTCGTCGATCTCCGGCTTCGACACATCGAGCCGGTGCTGGTACCAGGCGCCGTTGTTGTCGTCGTTCAAGCAATTGTCGTCCGGCACGCTCGTTTCGCATGCGCGAATCCCCCAGTACACGACGGTACCGTCGGCCACGCTCGGGAATCCTTCGGGCGGTTCACTCGGATTGTAATCCCCTTCGTAATGGGTGGCCGTGGGTGACTGCCCATCGCCCGGGACAATCCGTGGCAGCACCATGCTATTGGAAAGCTGCGAAAGCGTCCGACCAGGAAGCGGCGCACTGTATTGGAAGTGGAGCGTCGCCTCCTCCCGCATCACGGTCGTCGATTCAACGTAAGACGCATAGAACGTGTTGTTGAACAGGCCGCTAACCCAAGGTCGAGGGGCGCTGTCCAGATCATTGGCGTCACGGGTCAGGCCGGCCGCCGTGACCGTCGGGCCGGTTGCTTTGCTGACCGCGACGACGCTCGATGCGGCCGCCAGGAGAAACATCAGGACGACCGCAACGGTCGCGACGCGAACGACGGTTTTTCGGGACATGGGACATCTCACCAGCAGGGGTCTGCCTGGTTCAAGTACGCTCGGATGGTCTGAGCGCCGTTTGGATATCCTCGACCTTTATTAAGTCCACCGATAAGCGGCGGCCGGCTGTCCGTGACTACCCCGGAGGGAAACCCTTCCGGACGCCGGAATGGACCCCCCGACGCGACTAACCACCGCTTTGTTGGTCCTGGCACGCCTCATTGTCCGCCTCGCGAGGCTCGGGATCGTTGGGGTCGAATGGGTCTGTACCCGTGGCGATCTCGAACCGGTCGGCGTACCCGTCTCCGTCAAAGTCGCCAACGGTGCGCTGGGTGTTTTCGGGCGTGCTGCACGGGTCCATCGGGTCCGAGCCAATCTGCAACTCCTGCCGGTTGTTGTACCCGTCCCCGTCGGTGTCCGTCAGCGGCGCCAACTGGCGCTCCAAGAAGTCGGGCACTCCGTTGCCGTTCGTGTCGCCCGGCACGGATTGCGGGTTGTCGGGATCGCTGCCGGCGTCCCTCTCCTCCTGGTTGCAGTGGCCGTCGTAGTCGTTGTCGGCGCAGTCGAACCGGTAGGTCTGGAACGGGTCGGCGAAGTTCGGGATGCCGTTGCCGTTGGGATCGTCGAGGAAGCTGTCAGGCAGGAACGGGTGCATGTGGAACAGCTCCTCCAGGTTCAGGATACCCAGGCATTGCACGTCGTTCGGTACGCCGTCGCCGTCCAGGTCGCAGGGGGTCGATCCGGCCGCAGACACGGTGTCTTCGACACCGCTGGGCGACGTGAGGGTCATCGAGCCGGCGTTCAACGGAAGGCCGTTCGTGACTTCCTCCGGGATGCCGACCTGTCCGTAGAACGGCTGACCGTTGCCGGGCTCTTGGGCCGGGTCGCGGTACGAACCGTCCACGATTGACCGGCCGACCCAGTCCTCAAACTCGTTGGACCAACCGTCGCCGTCCCGGTCGTTGTCCGGCTTTAGGCGGATCTCCTGGAACGGCTGGTCTGTAATCTCCGTGTAGAGCACGCACAGGATGCCGCCGCCAGGATAGCAGCCGTATCCCTCCTCTTGTTGATCTCCTGCGACGATCTCCACAGTGTCGAACGCGCGGGCGCCTACGCGGTGCTCGTCGTCGTGGCTGTAGATCATGTCCGAGCCGCCACCCAACATCCCGGGACTGGTCCGGGTGGGGAGCGCCTTGTCCTCGTCGGGAACGACCGTCCGGAACGTGTACGTGTAGAAGGCGGCCGCCGGTTCGCCCCGGTCATTCTCGATGCCGGGGATGATTTCTGCAAACGCCATCCCCTCGTCGTCAAACGCCCATTCCCACGGGTCCGGCCGAAGCCCGGCGAACCACGCGGCGAACTCCGCGTCACTCTGGTCGGGCTGGATGATGCGGGGACCGAACTCGATGCCGTCGACGTTGCGGCCGTAGTCGTCGTCACCGCCATCCTGGGTGATGCCGTCGAAATCGAAGACCTTGAACCGCAGCGTGCACACGGTCGTGCATTCGATCAATGGACCGGCCGCATTCCCGACCTGGTCCGGCAGGTGCGTCGTCTCGCCCTCGACGAGGTCCACGGACGTCGCGTCCACAAGCTCGATGTCCGGGAACGCGTTCATGTCGATCTGGATGTACACGGAATCCGTCTCCTGGATACCCGTGTCGGTCGTGAACGTCATCGTGATGCGGAGCCGGCCCTGGACCGTGCGGTCCTGGTCCCACGGGTTGCCGCTGGATTCGTGGCGCCAGTCGACGAACTCTTGATTCGCCCAGGTGGACAGGTCGTCGATCGTCGTGTGCCAACTCAGGTCGTTCGCGACGCCGTCGTCGGCCTTCTCCTCGTCGGGCGACTGGAGATTCTCCACGGCGATCACCGTGACGGCGTCCGTGTTGACGTCGAATTCGTCGCCCATCACGGGTGCCTCGTCGCAGAGGCTGGCACAGCCCTCGCTCACGAGCAGCGCGATTTCCATCGTCTGATGGCTCTCCGGGATATGCGTCGTGGTGTCGCGCGCGTTGATGTATCCTTCACCGAAGAATTCGATGATGGGAATCGTCTCGTCGGAGGCCAGGCCGATGATGTCGCGGTCGTTGCCGCCGCCCGAATAGTCCTCGCGGCCCAGTGGCTCCTCGCCAAAGTCCCAATACGCGTCACCGTTCTCGGTCACGAGGAACTCCGGCGCCACGCGCTGGTTCCCGTAGCTCTCCTCGGCCCGCCAGTCGTGGAGCGGACCCACGCGCGTGACTTGCGCGTCGTGCGGGATGTACGTGAACTGGGGACCGTCGAAGTCCGGCATCGTCGGACTGTCCGGCGCGAAGTCACCGGTCGAGACGCTGAATTCACGGTCGGGGCCGCTCTCGCGGTCCACGCCGTGAAGGTTGATTGTGTCCAGTCCGGATTCGTATCCCAACGCGTTGGTCGCGTGGGCGCGCACCCAGAAACGCTCGCCGTTGCTCGGCCATGTGCCATGGATGCCGCCCTGCTGGAAGAGCGGACCCGGAAGCGTGATCTCGAACCGGTCGCAACCGATCAGGTTGGCCGTATCGGTGCACGAATCGGGTACGGCCTCCATTGGGTCGAAACTGTCCTCGAGCGGGTAATCGAAGGTGCCCCAGTACCCTTGGGCCGCCACATTGACGGTTCCGTCCGACCGGTAGTGTTCCCGGATGCACCATTCGTTGCTGCGCAAGGCGTTGATGAATCCCAGGTCGAACGGGGCGTGGTCGGGGTTCCAGACGAAGTCCTCGGGGTCGTCCTGATTTTCGAAACAGTTATGCCACTGAGCGCGTACGAGCGCGAACTCCACCATGTCCTCGACTAGGAATTGACCAGCCTTGTCACTGGGGTCCAAGCGGAACTTGACGTTGTCCACCTTCGAAATCGACGGACCAGGTGGCAGTTCAAGCATGTCATCGCCAGCGGCCGTGTTCCCAAGGACCCACACGCCGAGTTCCGAGGGACCGTTGTAGACGAACGGCAACGTCGCGGTCTCCAACGGGCCGAACGTGCCCGTCGGGTCGCTGGGCAGGTAGAACGTCCAGCCGTTGGCGATCGTCGGCGGCACGACCTCACCCGTGTAGGCATACGCCGTGATCGAGATGTCTTGCGACGAATCGACCCCGTCACACAAGGCCCCCACCCGGATGAGCTCCCGCACGCAATACTCTTCACTGTCGATGGAAACCTGCCAGTTGCCCTGATCATCGGGAAGCGCCAAGCGGTAGAGGTCCATTCCCTCGATCCCGAAGTCGTTGAACTGCACGCCGACCATGGTTACGTCGCGGGGCACGACGCTGCCGTCCGGAAGAGCGATCTCCTGCTGCGTCGCCTTCCCTTGAACCGTGATGAACCGGTGGCTGGTCTCGCCGTCGCCCACCGGAACCAGGTTCCGTTCGCCGTCGTCCGTCGTGTCTTCAAGGACATCATCATAGTCGACCGCATCGACGCCCGTTAGTCCCTTGGTTGGCGGCATCAACGCGTTCGCCGTGTTCGAGCCCGCGATCAGGTCGATGTTGGCGCGCGCCGGCTCGGAGGTCGTGCCTCCCGGCTGCAAGACGGCGTTGACGACGATCTGCTGTTCATCGGACCCACGGTTCGGCGCATCATCGGCGTCGTCCGAGTGATCCACGCGGACCGTCCACGAGCCGCCTGCGGCCACGGCGGCCACCTTGGGCACATCAACGGTCCCCTTGAATTGATCATTCTGCCACGTCAACTCTTGCATCCCGACGGGCGCTCCGCCCGCTGCGATGACGGTGGCCTGGGCCGTTCCCGGTGCGTCCCCGTCGTCGTCCGAATCGAACGCGAACGGATTGTCGTCAGGCGGCAACGGCGGCGTATACTCGACGACGATCGGGAACGTCGGCTCGGGGTTGTCCTCGTCGATGATGGGCTCGAACGTGTCGTCCGTACCGTCCGGGTCCGGGTTGGTGACGGTCAAGTCCCCGGAGATGTCGGCCGGCTCGACGGGGTACTCGTTGTCCGTCGTGAACGCGTCTCCCACGTCGAAGGTCACGTAGTAGTTCGGCTCAGGGTCGCCCATGCCCTCAGGGAGCTCGGTGTCGATCTGGTCGCCCATACCGATGTCGTACGACCCCGTGAAGATGGCGTCGCCTTGGTGGGTAAATTCGACGTCGGCTACGAGACTTCCGGCCTGATCGGGCGCCGTGCGGATGAGCGCGCGCCCCGCACCCGGTGCGTTGCCAGTGTCTTTGACCCATCCGCCCTCCTGGGTCGCCTTCTGAAACTCTCCGACGAACTGCAGCGTGCCGCCACGCGGGGTCACCTCCTCAGGAAGTTCCGCAACAATCCGGAAGGCGAGGCCGAACGTGACATCAATCGTACCCTCAGCCGACGCCGTGTTCGGGTCGTCCAGAGGAACCGCCTCGTTTCCAGCGTCCGCCGCCTCGACGCGCACGTCGAACGTGACGGCGTCAGCTTGCAATTCGTCTCGAACGGCGCCGGGCGCATCATCCGGCACGAAGAACGGGTTGTCCGTGGGCTCCTGAGGATCGAGCGTCGCCTCCCAGTACGACTTGCCCTTGAGTTCCATCTCCTTCTCGAGCTCAGGCGATTCGTCGCCGCTAGACGTCGTCACCACGTAGAACAACGTGGCCGTTTCGGCGGCGGTGTCGTCTAGGTCGATCTTGGAAGGGTCCGGGAACGCCCGGACCGTAATCACTTGGCCTGCGAAGAACAGCTCGGAGTGTTCCGTGCATTGATCGTCCTCGCATTCGAAGAACTTGATTTCGGGCGCGTGCGTGGCGACTTCGACGAGTACGCTCGCCCGTTGGTCGGCACTGGTGCCCGCCAGGCCGCCGTCGGGGACCTTGGCGCGCGTCCCGCCATCGAACGCCGTGGCTTCGAAGAACCATTCGCCCGCGGGCGAATCGAGATCCGTCGTCACCTCATGGGTGTATACGCCGGTGCTCTGCTCGGTCATCTCGAGGGGACCTTCCTCCGACCCGTCACTCTTGACGATCGTGAGTTCAACCCGGTCGACCTCGCGCGGATCCGTCGGATTGCCTTCGTCGTCTAGGTCGTTGACGTGGGCGGTCAGCGTCAGGCTGTCGCCCCGGGTGATCTCATCGTCGGCGTCATGCTCAATCGTAACCCCGAACTCCAATGGTAGCGACGCATCGTAATCGCATCCGCCGTGTTCCGGTTCGTCCGTGCCGCCGCCGTCACGGTTCCGTACGCCGTCGCCGTCGCGGTCGAATGGCGTGCTGCGCTCGTCCGTCGGGTCGGACAGACGTACGAACTCGATGTGGTTGCTGAAGCCGTCACCGTCCAAATCGGTGGGGTTGACCTGCAAGTGCGCATCCGGCCCCGTGACGCCGTCGATGTCGTAAAGCGACAACGGAGACTCGTCGAAGGGGACACAATCGTCCGTCTGGTCGTTGATCGGGATAGGAGGTGCGGTCGGGCTGGGAAGCGGCTGCGCAGCCAGCATGCCACCCCACAGGCTCGTGACCATGATCAGGCCCGCTGCGATCGCCAAGGTTCGATGGGAGAATCTGCTTGTCATCAGTACCGCACGCTCCAAGGTTCGTCGGAATGGGACTTATGAGCCTTCGTGGAAAGTGTTACAAGGAAGCGTGTGCGGGCATATTGCATGTCGTCCAACCACCTGGTGTTGTCGGGACCGGTCGAGGCGCCACAGCCCGAAGGCTCCAGCCCAGGAGACCCGTGGAGACGCTGCGCTATTAACGTTTGTGGCATCGGCATGGGAATCCGTGACCGCATCCTGCATCCTCCACCGGCTCCACGAGAAGCCTACCGTCCAACGCTTGCGCCATTAAAAGCGCAGCGTTTTCCGTGCCGCCCCGCGCGTTCCGATTCGTTCCGAATCCTTCGGAACTTGACCGAGCAGGGAGTCCTTCAGTTGATAAAGTTTCTCGTCATGGGATTGGACCCCTTTAAGAACGCGCCGGGTTCGCGTCCAGGACCGCGTCCAGCCATTCGTGCTGCGGCAGCCCCTCCCGGTTGGCCATCCGACGCAACAACGCCGCGACCCCGGTGCCGTACTGCGCCGCCGTCTTCGGCACCCGCGCCACGTCGCCCGGCAGCCCCAACCGGTCGGCCAGGCGCCTCAGGACGATCTTGCGGACGCCGCCCTCGACGAGGACCGCCGTGGGAAGGTCGCGCGCGGCCGCCACGACCCCGCCGTCCAGGTATGGGTACCGCGGTTCGATCTCGAACTCGGCCGCCAACCGCTGCTCGATTGGCCGGCCGACCTCCGCATGGTACGCCAGGTCCTCCTCCATGCGCGTCCGCAACGCCTCCGGCTCGAGACCCAGGTACCGTTTGTACCCGCCGAAGAGCTCGTCGGCGCCCTGACCCAGCAGGACCCGGTCGGAGAACCGACGCGCCTCGCGAAACGCGTAATAGAGCGCGGTCGCCACGCCGACCAGCACCGGGTTCACGCGGGGCGTGCCCTCCGGGATGTCGTGGCGTTCGCGGATCTTCTCGGCCACCGGCGTCCGGCCCACCAGCCGGACGATCTCCGGCAGGTCACGCGCCAGCACCGCCTCCGAGATCGCGGCCTCGATGAGCGGCAACTCCAGGAACCGGGCGTTGCGCCGCGCCCGCTCCACGTCGCGCGACCCGGCGGCCCCGACGGCCACCA
>CAZXJU010000055.1:0-9134 GCA_964641035.1 uncultured Halobacteriales archaeon
TCTCCTGCAGCCGCTGGTTGATCCGGATGACGTCGACCAGCTTGTGCGTCAGGTCGTCCTCCGACCGTTCGCCCGAGTCGAGCGTGATCGACGGCCGCATCGTCACCGGCGGAACCGGCAGCACCGTCAGCACGGTCCATTCGGGCCGCGCGACCTTCGAGTTCATGTCCAACAGGTCCAGGTCGTCGTCGGGGATCTTCTCCAGCCATTCGCGCACCTCGGACGGCGTCATCTTGTGGCCGTCCTCGCGGAACGTGGTCGGCTTGTCGACGTCGATGGTGCCGTGCTCCCGTCCGCAGTTGTGGCACACCTCGGCAAGGCTGGCGTCCTTGACGACCTGCTTGATGAGGCTCGACGTGTCCTTGCCTTCCTTCTGGTACTCTGCGAGAAGTTCGTCGTACCGTTCCCGCTCCTCCTTGTTCAGCAGCAGGTGGCCGCAGTTGCGGCACGTGGCGCGCAGCGAGTTGCGGATCGTCTTGACGAAGCCGACGTGGATGACCGGCATCGCCAGGTCGATGTGGCCGAAGTGGCCCGGGCAGTCGCCGACGCGCTGGCCGCACGTCTTGCAGCGCAGACCCGGCTCGATGACGCCCAGCCGCGGGTCCATCAACCCCATCTCGATGGGGAAGCCGTCGTCGTCATACGTGTCGGCGGTGATGACCTTCGTCGCGCTGAGGTCCCGGATCTCGTTGGGGCTCAGCATCGCGAACTGCAGGTTGCCGATCGTCTTCGGGGTGTTTGTGGGGAACCGTACCATGATTGCGACCTCCTACACCATCGTCTCCAGCCGGATCCTTGGTGCGATGATCAGGCTCTTCAATTCGTCCAACAGCAGCTTGAACGCGTAACTCATCTCGACCGGGTGCACGTCGGCCTGGTCGCCGCAGACCGAGCAGCGGTAGAACCCGCGCCGGTCCAGCATGGCGACGTGGCCGCAGTTGCCGCACACGTACTGCGTCGTGATGTCCGACTCGTCCAACAGACGGTCCTTGATCACCATGGCCACGCCGTGGCCGATCAGGCAGTCACGCTCCATCTCACCGAACCGCAGACCGCCGTCGCGGGCCCGACCCTCGGTCGGTTGCCGCGTCAGGATCTGCACCGGGCCGCGCGACCGCGCGTGGATCTTGCCCGAGACCATGTGGTGGAGCTTCTGGTAGTAGATCGAGCCGGTGAAGATCTCGACGTTGTACCGGCGGCCCGTCTGGCCGTCGTACAGCGTCTCCTTGCCGTTGTGGCGCAAGCCATTGCGTTCCAACGCCTCCCGCAACGCCTGCTCCGACTCGCCGCCGAACGCGGTCGAATCGATCGGCCGTGCCTCCATGGCGCCGACCTTGCCGCCGATCATCTCCAACACGTGCGCCACGGTCATCCGCGACGGGATGGCGTGCGGGTTGATCACGATGTCCGGGCAGACGCCGTCCTTGTTGAACGGCATGCCTTCCTGCGGCACCATCAGGCCCAGGACGCCCTTCTGTCCGTGCTTCGAGGCGAACTTGTCGCCCAGTTCCGGAACGCGCAGGTCCCGGACCTTGATCTTGACCATGCGGGTGCCGTTGAGCGACTCGCTGAGCATGACGGTGTCCACGTGGCCCCGTTCGCCGTGGCGCACGGTGACGCTCGTCTCACGCCGCTTCTGCGGCGTCAAGAAGTCCGTCGGCTCCTCCAGGAACCGCGGCGGGCTCGTCTTGCCGACGAGGACGCTTCCGCCTTCGACGGCGGTCTCCGGGCTGATCAACCCGTCGTCGCCCAGCGCGTTGTAATGCTCTTCGCCCCGGTAGCCACGGTCCTCGGCGTCCGGGCGCTCGAAGTGGTCCTCCTGGCCGCCCGGGTAGCGGCGCTCCTCGGCCGCGTACGTCCGGAAGAACGTCGAACGGCCCAGGCCGCGCTCCACGGACGCCTTGTTCATGACGATGGCGTCTTCCATGTTGTACCCGTGGAAGCTCAGCACGGCCACCGTGAAGTTTTGGCCGGCCGGCCGCTCGTCGAAGTTGATGTATTTCGCCGGGTGCGACGTGACCACCGGCTTCTGCGGGTAATGCATCAGGTGGCCGCGCGTGTCCGGCCGCATCCGGTAATTGGACGCGGGGAACCCGAGCGACTGCTTGCCCATGCCGGCGCCCATCGTGATACGCGGCGACGAGTTGTGCTCCGGGTACGGCACGAGGCTCGCACCGATCCCCAGGATGACCATCGGGTCCAACTCCATGTGGGTGTGGTGATCGTTGACGTCGTCGGCCTTGAGCGAGATGTACGCGTTCTCTTCCTCCTCCGCGTCGAGGTACTCCACGATGCCCTCGTTGACGAGGTCGGCCCACCGGATGCGGCCTTCCGCGATGCCTTCCCGGTGCTCCTCGGTGACGGCGGCCTTGCCGTCCTTGGCGACGACCAGCGGCCGCCGGATGCGGCCGGCGTCGCAGTTGATGATGACGTCGTTGTTGTCCATGTCGAAGTAGATGTTGACCTCGTTGGACAGGAGGCCTTTGCGGCGTCGGCCGCGCAGGCCGTCGGTCAGGTCCTCCGGCTTCTCGTGCAGACCCACCAGGTCCCCGTTGAGGTAGATCCGGGCGCCCGGCGTGTCCTTCGCCACCGGCTTCAGGCCCAGGTCCACCAGCACCTTCTCGACCTCCTTCTCCGGGAAGCCTTCGCTGATCTCGACGGTCAACGCCAGGTTCTTCACAAGACCACAGTTCGGCCCTTCCGGCGTCTCGTTGGGGCACAGACGTCCCCACTGCGTCGAGTGCAGGTCCCGCGCCTCGAAGTGCGGCTGGCTACGCGTCAATGGGCTCGTGACGCGGCGCATGTGCGACAGGGCCGCCAGGTTCGACGTCCGGTCCAACAGTTGGCTGACGCCGGCGCGGCCGCCGACCCAGTTGCCGGTGGCCAGCGAGTGCAGCATCCGCTGCGTCAGCACGTCGCTGCGGACCGCCGTCGAGATCTTGACCTCCCGGCCGCGGGCGTGCGCCCGCTCGATCTGGTACTTGAGGTCCTTCGACAGCGCCATGAAGCCGACGCGGAACAGGTCTTCCATGAGGTCGCCCGCCAGCTTCAACCGCTTGTTGGCGTAGTGGTCCTTGTCGTCCGGCTCGCGCAGGTCGAGCGCGAGCTCCAGGACGGCCTGGCCCATGCGCGCCAGGAAGATGGCCTTCGTGATCCGGTCGCCCGGCTCGTTGCCCAGGTGCGGCAGGAGGTTGCGGTCCATCAGGTTCTCGACCCGCTTGACCCGGTACTCCTTCGCCTGGCCGCCGGCCAACCGCTTGCCGAGGTAGCTCATCGCTTCCTCTTGCGAGGTGACCGTGTACTCCAGGGCGGCCGACTCGACGTTGGCCAGGACGTACGGCTCCATGCGCTCGTTGCTGAGCATCGTGTGGACGATCTCCTCGTCCGACTCCATGCCCAGCGCCCGCAACAGGACGACCAGCGGGATCTGGCCGCTGGCGGCCGGAAGCGACACCATGAGCGTGCCGTCCTTCTTCTTCTCGACGATGACGAGGGCGCGGTACCCTTCGTGCTGGCTGAACACCTTGGCGACCTCGATGGCCGAGCCGTACCGCTTCGTCTCCTCGACGAGCACACGGTTCGGCGCCAAGTCCTCAAGAGTGATCAGGACGCGCTCGGTGCCGTTGGAGATGAAGTAGCCCCCGGGGTCCAGCGGGTCCTCGCCGGCCTGGATCAGCTTCTCGCTGAACTCCTCCGGCGTGAGCTTGCGCTCCTCCTGCTCCTCGAAGGTGGATTGCGCGATGTTGCAGTTGGCGGACCCCGTCATGATCGGCAGCTTGCCGACCTCCACGATCTCCGCCTCATGCTCCACGCCGTCGATGACCGGGATGAACTCCAGCAGCACCGGCGCCTGGTACGTGAGGTTGCGCAGCCGCGCCTCCATCGGCGTCAGCGGCCGGTCGGAGCCGTCGGCCTCACGGACGCGCGGGCGCTTGACGCTGACCTTGCCCAGCTTGATCTGGAACCCCTCGATGTCGGTCTGGATCGTGCCGCGTTCCGTCTCGTCGTCTCCGATCCGGATGTTGTCGATGATGGTCTGCAGCCGGTGGTCCAGGAAGTCGTTGTACGAGGCGATGTGGTGGTTGACGATGGTCCGGTCGCCATAGAAGGCGTCGACGAGTTCGCGCATGTTTTGGTCTCCTTACACTTGGTATTCGATCACGAGTCGGTAGGCGTCGGCGTGGCCGGCGGTGCGGCTCTTGCGGCGGATCCGCAGCACCTGGCCGGGTTTGGCCCGGACGGCGAGGGCCGCCGGGTCGCTTGCGAGGATCTTGGGAAGCTGTTCGGGCGCGAGGCCTAGGTCGCCCAGGAGTTTCTTGGCGTCCTTGTCCTCCATCACCTCGTGGATGGGGACGAGTTCGTGGTTCAGGACGTTGAACTTCTCTTCCTGGTCGTCGTCGGAGTCTTTCTTCTTGGCCATGTCATTCACCGGGGAGTGCGGCCGCTGAGGGGCCCGAGAAAGGGCCCTCTGGCCGGAAGGAGCGCGTTCGGGATGAGGTCACGGAGCAGGACACCGGTTTCGTCACGTGGGCGGTCGGTCCCGCGGGCTCGCGGCGTACGCGCGGCGGCTCGCGGCCGGGGCGCGCGCACGGGCTTGAAGGGATTCGAACCCTTGACCATCTGGTATCTTGCGGCCCAGGCCCTCGAGCGCCTCGGGCTCGCTAAAAGCCAGACGCTCTGCCTAGCTGAGCTACAAGCCCCCGGGACAACCGGCCGCCCATACCCCCTTTCTTTTTTAAACCTTATGGTGGGGGGCGCCGGCCTGGGCCCGGTCAGGTCAAAAGTCCTCGCCAGAATATACGCCTTCCTCTTCGAACGGGGGCGCCGGCTCGACGCCGCGTCGCGCCGATTCGCCGAATGAATATTCGAGGTCGATCGTGAGTTCGCGCAGCAACAATTCGAGGTTCGGGTTGCGCAGCTCCTTGACGCCGTCGAGGTCCGAGTAGATCTTCGCGACGAACTCGCCCCCGTTGTCGTCCGGTCTCTTGATCTCGACGCGACACAATGGTTCTTCCAAAGCTCGGGCACCCCGCGGGCGCCCTTTACAAGGGTCCCCTATTTAATCGTTTCAACGGTCTCGGTCGTTTTGCGCGAAACGGACCGCCCACGCCGCCGTTGCGGGTGGCCCGAAACCCGTACGGGCCGGCGGTGGGGCCCGGTCCGCCTCGACCGCGGCCGTTTATATACTCGCTCGCTTTTCGCCGCTCGTCCCTTTAATACGGGGGAGGAGCCGCATGGCCGAAATCACGATTCAGAACGTTGTCGCCTCCACGTCAATCGGCGAGGAGCTGGACCTCAACGCGATCAGCGCAGCCTTCGAGAACGCGGAGTACGAGCCGGAGCAGTTCCCCGGTCTCGTCTTCCGCATCGAGAAGCCGAAGACCGCCGCGCTCATCTTCCGCAGCGGCAAGGTCGTCTGTACCGGCGCCAAGTCCATCGACGCGGTCGGCGAGGCGATCGAGATCGTCATCAACCAGCTGAAGGCGCGCGGGATCCAAGGCGTCGAGGGCGAACCGGACATCACGATCCAGAACATCGTGGCGACCGCGGACCTTCACAACGACCTGAACCTCAACGCGATCGCCGTCGGGCTCGGGCTCGAGAACGTGGAGTACGAGCCGGAGCAGTTCCCCGGCCTCGTCTACCGCCTCTCGGACCCGAAGGTCGTCGTGCTGATCTTCGGCTCCGGCAAACTCGTGTGCACCGGCGCCCGCAAGCCGGAGGACGCCGAGCGCGCCGTCGACAAGATCACGGCCGAGTTGTCGAGCCTGGGCCTCTTGTTCTAGGGGTCCCGGGCGTGGCCGACGGCAGCCTTAACTAGGGGGGCGCACAATAGTATTGTGTGTCTTATGGGTCCCAAAATCCACGATGACGAGGGCGTGCCGCTTGCCGGCATCGAACGCAAGCTCGCGCACCAGATGCTGGGCCGCGACAACCCGCTGGCCAAACGGGTAATCTACGCCCTTCTCGGGGGCGCCCGCCGCCATGCGGAACTCGTCCCGCTCTTGGAGGGAACGAGCCCGAACAACCTCACGCACGCGCTGCGTCTGCTGGAGGACGCCAACGTGATTGTGCCGGTCGTCGACGCGCGGACCCGTCCTCCCGCCAAGTCGTACCGCCTAACGACATTCGGCCTGCTTGTCCTCGACTGGATGCGCCGCTACGAGTTCCTCGACGAGCTGGAGCAGCTCCACGGCCATGACGCGCTGGCTGCCCCCGCGTGAGACGATCCGAGGCACGGATGTCCCCTTCGATCCCGTCCGAGCAACGAGCGGTCATCGTCGCCCACAAGCATGACACGGTACTCTATGTCCTCGCTGAGTCCGAGGCGTGCGCCGGCCGCCGCGACCGGCTTGTCGCGCGGATTCCGGAACCGCGCAAGACCGCCCAAGGCGCGTACGGTCGTCGTGTCCGCGGTATCGGGCCGGAGGAGCTTGACGAGGTCGCCACCATCGATTCGTGGTGCCTGGCGGTACTGGTGTGCGCCGGCGACCGCATGAAGCGGTTGGTGACCTGGGCGCGCGGCGGCCTCGAAGCCGCACAATTCGCGCGCGTCCGATTCTACGTGGACACGAAGCTCGACCCGATTCCGGCGGTCGAACCGTGGATCTCAGGCGTTTCACCCGTGGCGGACGTCGTGACACCCGCGAAGGAGACGATGTTGACGCGCCTCGCATTGAACCAATTGAACGACCAGAACTACGCTGACCATGCCCCGCGCAAACCGCCCGGCGTGCCGTGAGGCGGCGCGTCGCGGGGGCGTTCGCACTCGATCGCCGGCGACCCACCTCAACTCCACGTCGAGAATCTTGATATAATAGCGGACGCTGGAATGGCCAAGATGCACCCGAACACCGCCATCCTCGTAGGAATCCTGCTGGTAGGGACCGTCTTCGCCGGTTGCGCGGAGGAGCTGCCTGAAGTGAACGTCGACGCGGACCGCGAAGGCGTCACCGACGCCACCGTCGGCTCCGCCGCCATCCAATACCAGGATGCGCACAGCCCGTCCAACGAGTCGACGATGGGCACCACCGGCACCATCGACGAGACCACCGGACAAGACACCAGTTGCGCCGGCGACGAGGCCGGCAGCGAGGAGGTCCAGTGCACGCCGGCCTCTACGTCGGTCCACCTCACCTTCGACAGCCTGCCGCTTCCGGGCGATTCGCCCTACAAGGCGTTCCTGGTGGCCAACGGCTCGGAGCTGGAGCTGGGCGACTTGGTGTACAACGAGCACGCCATGCACGAGGGCGAAGGCGGGTTCCTGTTCTCCCTCAACGTGACGCTTGAGGAGAACGTCGAGGGCATGTACGACACGGTCGAGATCCGGTACGGCAGCTTCGTCTTGGCCACGGCCTCGGCCGCCGGAGGCGCCAACGCGTTCGCGGTGGCGCCCGCCGTCCTCGAAGTGGACGTCTCCGCGACGTACGTCGGAAACGTCATCACCGTCAACGCGGACAACCTGCCCGAAGGCGCCGAGCCGACGGGTTGGCTCGTCGAACTGGACCCCGATGGGGAGAAACTGCATGCGGTCGATTTCCCGCTCTCCGGAAACCAGACCGAGTTCACCGCGGAACGCCCGATCGCCGATTTCGTCGAGTTCCACGTGCACGTGGCCGACTCGAAGATTAACCTGGCAATCGCCACGCTGACGACGCCGGGCGACGCGGCGCTCTGAACCGGCGACGGGCCGTTACGCCGGATTCGCCTGGCTCGGCACGCCGATCCGGTCGAGGTACTTCTCGGCCGCGTCCAACAGCTTCCGCGCGTTCTTGAACGTCACTTTCTCGCGCGCCGACTCGAAGGGGTGCCATGCGTGGCCGCGATGCTCGTGGGAGACCTCGATCCCGTCCGGGTCGGCCTGGCCGGCGAAGAAGACGACCTCCTTCCGTACGTGGACGCCGTCGCCGGCTCGGAACTGGTACCGGATGATGTGCCGGAACCCCTCGTAGAGCGTGACCCGTTCGATGCCGGTCTCCTCGCGCAGCTCCCGGAGCGCCGTCTCCTGCTCCGATTCGCCCTTCTCCATGTGGCCCTTCGGGAAGTCCCAATGGCCGCCCGGATAATGGAGCAGCAGGTAATCGCGTCCGCCGTCGCGGCCGGGTCGGAACACCACGACGCCGCACGAGCGTTCTTTGCGCATGGGCTGGCCTATGTGCCACCTGGACTTGAAAGGTCGCACTGGCAAGCGAGGCCGACCGAATGGGAATAAGGAGAGCCGGAGCAAGAATGTCTTCAGGACTCGCAGTGAAACCTTGGGCGTAGTCGGCCCATGAATTAGTGCCACGAAGTCGTGGGCACTCGCCGACCACCGGGGCGTAGACCCCAGACACCGGCTTGCTCCCGCACCTACCTTCAGCTGACTACAGTGGCAGACTTCGGCCGTCGGGTCCACGCGTTCGAGATCATACGTGCAGGTCGGGGTTACGGTGTTACCGCAAAAGGCAGCGACCGGCATCCCCTGGCGCCTTGCGCCCGGCATAACATGCTACGTTACGCCAAGCGGCGGAACTGATGAGCCGCCTCTGGCGCGAGCCCCCTCGGCAATTCTGGCCGCCTCCTTCTGTCGAAGCCGCGCGTGCGTTGCACCGGACCGAATACCTGCCCCTCCCTGGGTGCTGGGCCGTGCGTCGTCGGTGTCTTGGTCGGGGCCGACCAGTTCGGGGGAGTCGTACCAGCTTTTCCGGCCGACGGTCACGCCGTGGATCTGGCCATCGCGTCTTGGGACGCAAAACCCGGTATTCGACATCGTCGAATGCGATGTCCAGCAAGGGCCGAAGGTCGGTTAGGCAGAGGCCGGGTTCGGCGAGGGCGTGTCAAGGTGGCGGAATGGCGTTCTGTGCAGGGCCTGGGTGGCGGCGAGGCGGCACACCCGAATGCACACATAGCGACATTTACACGTAGAAAGATATTTACGCGTGTAATGCCTATATTCGTGTAGGTGCAGGATTTGGACCCGCAGAAAATCAAGGACATGCTGATGCTCGACGAAGAGGCACTGCTCGAAAAGACTCTAAAACGTGTCCAAGCGCACGTTGGCCTCGCCTCTAACGGTAAGGTCCACCTCCGGTCGCCGTCACAATACAGGCACAAGGACCAGATTGCCTTGTATCTCCTTGGCGCACGGTTCGCAG
>CAZXJU010000055.1:9144-10411 GCA_964641035.1 uncultured Halobacteriales archaeon
GGTTCGCAGCAGAAGCGGGTTTGAGGGAAACTGACAGTGTGTCTCTGTCTGAAATCTGTGAGAATCTGGCAGTCGATTCGAAGACGGCCGCTGCTCGTTTGACTGACCTGAGGAACGAGGGAAAGGCGGAAAGTCCGGCGCGCGGTGAAAACCGGATCGTGTTCCCGCGCGTCGCAGCAATTCTCAATGAAATCGAATCAAGAGACACGGGGGGCGATTAGCATGAAGCCTGCGAACGACAGCAACGACGAACCGATAGACGGTGCCGACGCCATGGCCGACCAGGAACGACAACTCGTTGACATGGTGAGGCAGGCACGTCGAGTGGCAGAGAACGCTGGGGAATTCAAGCTCCAAGCCTTCGACAAGACGCTGGAGTTCTTGCTCGGCCGGTCAGCAACGGGTGGTAGCAGAGCGATCGGTTCGTTTACTCCCCTGGGCGGCCGAACGTTGAGCGCTACGGAAGGCGGGCGGCGTCTCGAACCAGACGCTGACGCCGGCCCCATGGCCGACTCCGTCGAACGTTTGAAGGCCGCGGATCCCGAAAAGGTCGCGGAATGGGTTGGTCGCATTGAGGGGCTTCCCAGCATGAAAAAGGTATACGGCGTGTTGGCTCTCGCCCACGAGCACGGAATCGACCGGTTGGAGATTCCGGAGGTTCGCGGAATCGTGCGAGACGTGCTTCGGATCGGAATACCTGATGGTACAATACGGAGCGCCCTCTCGACCGCACCGGCAACTGAGATTAGCCGCTATACCGGTGAAAACGGAAACACCGCCTACGCGCTTCTGCGTGCTGGTGAATCAAGGATGTGGGGTGAACTGGGAGGGCAGTAACGCGTGCGGGGCCAAGATCTTTCGGGGTTGAAGGTTCTTGATGCGGTGGCCCACCGGCGACGAGGTCGGGCAAGCGCTCCACCTTCGACGGTCGCGTGCTAGCTTTCGTGCCCATCCGGGCGCTCAAGCTCCCCCAGCGCCGTCCTGAGTTTCTGGAGGGGCAACTCATGCGTTCCGTTATCGACGGTCTTAATCAGCCGGGCGTCGCGGAGTTCCTTGATACAACGCCGGATAGTTCCGGACGGTATCTGTAGCCCGTCGGACAATTCCTGATTCCCGACGCGCAGGGCGTCCGTGTGGCCGCCAGCGACCGCATAGTGCTTCCCCATAAGGTAGGCGAGAGCTTGGTGTCGCGATGTGAAGTGAGCATGAGCCTTTACAATCACATTGCCGTCCGTTGAAACCGAGACGAACCGGGCGGCGCGCTCTC
>CAZXJU010000056.1:0-1955 GCA_964641035.1 uncultured Halobacteriales archaeon
ATCCGGCTGCGCGTCGGGGGTCCGATCGCCACGCGGTCGTGGTGGCGGACGGCGAGGACGAGGACGCTGTACCGTCCGGGGAAATCGAGCTCCTGGACGGTGCGGCCTCCCAGCCGGCTTCCCGGGGTGATGACGACCTCCGCGGTCGCGACCGTGTCGTCGGCCCCGGCGGCGCGGTCCGCGTCGCCTCCGTCCTGGGACGGCACCAGTTGGCCGCCTTCGGCCAGGTCGGCCAGCCGTTTGCGGCTGGCTTCGACGAGGATGCGGTCGCCGCCGCGCAGCCAGAACGACGGCGACGGCGCGTCGTGCTTCTCCCCGTTGCGCACCACGCGGATGACTTGGACGCCTTGTGGCCAGACGAGGCCGGCCTCCAGGAGCATTTTGCCCGCCAGCGCGCTGTCCTCGGGCACGTCGAACTCGCCGAAGAACCCTTTCAGGTCGTAGCGTTCGACGACGTCGCCGCGGCCGTGGTCCGGCAGGAGAGGGTATCCGATTGTGAGGTAGTACGCCAAACCGAGGGCAAGGGCGGCCAGGCCGACGGGCAGGAAGTCGAAGAAGGAGAACGGTTCGACCCCGAAGCGGGGCAGCAGGCCGTTGCCCAGGAGGTTCGTGCTGGTGCCGATCACGGTCAGAAGGCCACCGAGCATGGCGAACGAGGAGAGCGGGATGAGCAGGCGCGAGGGGGGTTGGCCGCTGCGGTCGGCCAAGCGGAAGGCCGACGGCATCATGACGGCGACGACTGCGGTGTTGTTGAGGAAGCCGGAGACGGGTCCGACGGTGGCGCCGAGTGCGGCCATCTGCAGCCGGGGTCGGGCACCGGCCCATTTGAGGATGAGGTTGGTCAGCGCATCGACGAGGCCGGTGGCGCGGACGCCGGCCGAGAGGATGAACATGGCGAGGACCGTGATCGTGGCGGGGTTGCTGAAGCCGGATAGGCCCTCTTCGATGTCGAGGACGCCGGCGGCCATGAGGACGACGGCGCCCAGGATCGCGGTGACGGCGACCGGGAGCGCTTCCCGGATGAAGAGGACCAGGAGGACGAGGATGAGGCCCACGACGAGCCATAGCTGCCAGTCGGCCACAAGGCCCCTGGACCCTTCGTGGCTGGCTCATTAAGCTTCTGGGACAATCTCTGATGCGGCCGTCGGATCCGGTCGGTTACCGGGCGAGCCGCTTGGCGAGCCGTTCGACGACCTTCGGTGCTTGGCCGACGTACTTGGCCGGGTCGAGCGCGGCGTCGACCTCTTTGTCCGACATGCGTTGCGTGATTTCGGCGTCGGCGCGGACGGCTTCGCCGAAGGAGACGCCCTGGTCGGTGGCCGCGTGGGCGACGCGGCGCACGTGTTCGTGGGCCTCTTGGCGTCCCATGCCATGGCGGGCGAGCGCCAGCAGGAGGCTTTCGGCCATGACGGATTCCGAGGCTGCGAGGTTCTGCCGCATCCGCTCCTCGTCGACCACCAGGTGGCGGAAGACGTCGGTGGTCTTGTGGAGGATCCAGTCGGTGAGCACGAAGCCGTAGGGGTGGAGGAAGCGTTCGGGCGCGCTGTTGGCCAGGTCCCGCTCGTGCCATTGGACGGCGTTCTCGGTGACCGGCGTGAGGGTCGCGCGGACGAGGCGCGCCAGGCCGCTGACCTGTTCGCTTGTGATCGGGTTCTTCTTCTGCGCCATCGTCGATGAGCCGACCTGTTTCTTCACGTCGAAGCCTTCGGCAGCCTCGGCGATCTCGGTGCGTTGGAGGTTGCGCACCTCGGTGGAGAACTTCTCTAGGCTGGTCGCGACGTTGACGAGCCAGGCGAACAGTTCGATGTAGCGGTCGCGTTGTACGATCTGGGTGGCGGCCTCCTCCAGCCCGAGGCCGAGCCGCTTCATGACGTTCTTTTGGATTTGGGGCGCCTTGGGGCCGAAGCCGGCGGCGGTGCCGACGGCGCCGCTCATCTTGCCGACCTCGATGCGCG